>NZ_JAVRCL010000031.1:0-91594 GCF_034530775.1 Nostoc sp. DedSLP04
TTTGTCATTTGTCATTTGTCATTTGTCATTTGTCATTTGTCATTTGTCATTTGTCCTTTGTCTAGAGTCAACCAATATTTACTGTTAATTATTTGCTAATGACCAATGACCAATACTTCTCTGCGAGACGCTACGCGAACGACTTCGCTCAGTAGCAAGTGCCCAATGCCCAATGTCCAATGCCCAATGCCCAATGCCCAATGACCAATGACTACTATTGTTACCTTACTTAACATTTTTTGCTACCACCTCTCGCACGCGATAGATAGGCCGTCCTTGGGATTCGTGATATGTACGCATGAGTAATTCTGCCAAGAGACCGAAGCAAAACAACTGCACTCCTGTTAGTAACAACAGAACTGCTAAAATCAGCAGAGGGCGATTGCCAATCATCTCACCTAAAGCTAATTTGACGAAAGTCAAGTAAATTCCGATCGCAGTGCCCGAAAACATTGAAATCAAGCCCAATAGCCCAAAAACGTGCATCGGACGGGTGAGGAATTTTTTCATAAACAGAATGGTTAACAAATCCATCAATACCCGGAATGTCCGCCAAATTCCATATTTACTACGACCAAAGCGGCGGGCGTGATGATGTACAGGTATTTCGGTAATTCTAGCTCCTTCGATGTACGCCAAAGCAGGTAAAAATCGGTGTAGTTCTCCGTAGAGATTCATATCTGCCAACAGTTCTGCACGATAGGCTTTCAGCGAACAGCCATAGTCATGAATATTCACGCTAGTGGTGCGGCGAATTAGCCAATTGGCAATTTTGGAAGGAAGTAACCGATTTACAGCCCCATCTTGGCGTTTTTGTCGCCAACCACTCACCAAATCGTAACCTTCGTCCAGCTTTGCTAATAACATCGGGATATCAGCCGGATCGTTCTGGAGATCGGCATCTAAAGTAACGATCGCTTTACCGACTGCATAATAAAATCCAGCAGCCATCGCCGCAGTTTGTCCGTAGTTGCGACGCAAAATCACCGCTTTTAAATCAGTGCGGATTTGCGCTTGTTCTTTGAGAAAATCCCCAGAACCATCTGTAGAACCATCATCTACACAAATGATTTCATAATTTACCTGACTAGAAGATAAAGTAGAGGCGATCGCTTCTAGTAAAAGCGGCAAACTCTCCACCTCGTCATGTATTGGTACTACCACCGAAACATCTGGGACATTTGCTGAAATCGCCCCATTTTCCCCCATTACCCCTTGATCGATCAACCCACTCCTCATAAGCCTCAGCATCCTCAGCGTCTCTGTGGTTCGTAACTCTTAAAAACTCTACCAGCACCTCGCAGCTGCTGATAGTACGACTGACTAACCGCATCTCCGTGTTCCGAGAGAATATCAATTCCGATCCCATTCCGTCCCTGCTCTTTCCCAGAACTATGGATATAATAACCATCCGCCAAATAAAGCCCGACATGGGTGGCTTTTTCGCTAGTTCCAAAAAATACTAGATCCCCGGCTGCTAATTCTGCAATTGTAATTGGTTGAGTGAATCCTTCCTGTTGATAGGCATCTCTAGGTAGCCAAATACCCACCGAAGCAAACGCCGCCTGCATTAACCCAGAACAGTCATAATCTGGCCCAACCGTACCACCCCAAAGGTAATAATTTGATTGTTGCATCGCTTTTTGGGTAAAGGCGATAATCTCTGCTAGAAGTTTTTTAATCTCCAATTCAGAAAATGTTGCAGCCTGATAAGGTACAGTAGCAGATTGTAATGAATCAAAATCTGAAACAGATACCCATCCCGGATAGTCATCTTCACATAAATACACCTCAACCGCCGAATTTTGATGATTTGATGTTACCCACAAATGTCTTCCAGATGCAGCTTGAGTTGCTAAACGCGTACATTCAGGAGAATCATATAAATTCAGGTCAGCTAAACACTGATACTCCCCTGATTTTGGATTTTGGATTTTGGATTTTAGATTAAAGGACATTATCAGAGAATGATTTTTTTTAATAAAGACGAACAACTCGAAAATCTTGGGTTAGGCATTTTAGATGCAACTTGGGCAGCATTTGGGAGTTTAGCACGTAACCAAATTGCGCTGACTTGGGTTGTTTACGATCCACCAGTGCGAGTAAATACTGGTGGGGCGTTGACTCCCGACGCTTTTTGGGATCACCCTGTTCGTGGTTTCACTTACCGCGGTGTTGAGCGGATTTATCCTGCCAGTGTAGTCAAGCTATTTTACCTGGTGGCGGTAAACGAATGGCTAGAAAAAGGCATGAGTCAAACCTCCAAGGAGCTGGAGCGAGCTTTGCGGGATATGATTGTCGATTCTAGTAACGATGCTACCAGCTTGATTGTCGATATTTTGAGTGGCACTACATCAGGCCCAGAATTACCAATCGGCCCCTTTGAAACCTGGAAATATCAGCGTAATATTATTAACCGCTATTACCAATCTTTGGGTTGGGAAGAATTGGAGACAATTAACGTCTGTCAAAAAACTTGGGGTGATGGCCCTTATGGACGGGAACGGGCATTTGTGGGAGAGTTGCTAGAAAATCGTAATATGTTGACCACAAATGCGATCGCTAGGTTACTGCATAGTATTGTAGGTGGAGTGGCGGTTTCAAGTGGGCGATCGCAAGCCATGATGGCTTTACTGAAACGTCCTCTCAACGATTTGTCCCCTGACAGTGAGGAAAATCAGGTGACAGGTTTTTTAGGTGGTGGACTGACTGAAAATGCTCAAATTTGGTCAAAAGCAGGTTGGACAAGTCAAGTTCGCCATGATGCCGCGTATATTGAGTTACCAGAACAGCGTCCTTACCTCTTAGTGGTATTTACTGAAGGGAAAGCCCAGGCTCAGAATCGGGATATTTTACCCTTTGTTTCTAAACTAGTTGCCGAAGCGATCGCTAGTCTATGATTTTAGGATTTACCCAGAAGAGATACCCCATTTTTTACTTGTCGTTAGCCATATTTTTGTAACAGTCAAAGTATTGCGCTCACCCCATATCCCGCCCAGAACTTCAGTTCTGGGCTGATAGCTAAAGTCCACTCAAGTGGACTGAAATTCTCTATTTTAGATATGATAGCCATCTATATGGCTGGCTAAAAATTTGGCTTTGCCTAATTGCGGTATGAATCCAGATGTAGAGACGTTGCAATTGCTAGTCTCTACAAGAATTTTAATATCATGCAAAATCATTTTCATACATGAAATCATTTAGTCCTCTTGAGAGGACTTTAGCTATTAGCCTGGGCATAAATTCCCAGGCGGTAAGGGTAAGGATGACTATTTCAACTTAAATTCATCAAACTTCAAAACTTCCGAATCAGGCTTGCGAGTATCAAAGCGATAACTACTTATCGTACCTGCCCCTGTATCAAAGATACTAAAAACCGTAATATCATTACTCGCAATATAAGGCATCGGCTTGCCATCTTCACCCAGTAAAGGGGCAATTGTCGGCACTATCGGTTCTAACCCATTGGGATCGCCAAGCTTAACATAATCCTCTTGATATCCAATTGGTACTTGTCGTTTTCTATCACCCCAAGCAGCACCGTAAGTATTACCCACATTAGATGTCTCCAGAAAGTGCATTCCACTGGGAGTAACAAAGCGGTTCCACAAATGGGAATGCCCATAGAATACCAATTGCACATTAGCCGCTTCAAGTATTGGGACAATATCGCGAATAATATAATCTGCGTCTTTGGGGTACTCGTAACGCACTGCTTTGATTTTGTCGCCATCCCGTTCAATTATTTGAACTGGCTCTGTATAAGCAGGAACTATATTATCACCCAAAGTATGGGGTGGGTGATGAAACATCACAACTTTGTATTTTGCTTGTTGAAACTCAGGGCTGTTAAGTTCCGACTCTAGCCAATTATATTGCTTGCTGCCTTTAGCAATTGGCTCATAAATCACCTGTCCATAACCCCAACCTTCAGGATTATTTAAATCCTTTTCAGCTTCTCGATATCTACCCTTAAACTTTCCATCTAATTTAGGAGTCCGCCACATATTCGTAGCGTACAGTACTACCAAACGCGTATCACCAAAACTAACTGCATAATACCTTTTTCCACCCTCTTTACTTTTTGGTAAAGTGAAAATCTCTTCGTAGGTATTAGTATTAAAAGAATTATCGATTAAAGATTTATCTGGGTAGATTTTTTGAGCAACGACACGGGGGATTGTATCATCAAATTCATCATTTAAACTTCCCGTCCTAGCAAAGCGCCCCATCACCTCATGATTGCCAATGCAAGTAAACATGGGTGTATGTTGAATTATTTGTCCACCAGTGTAGGTTGTCTTAACACCGTCGTGCGTCATTTCATATTTAGCATGACCTTGTAAACCGGGAAACAAGGCACCACCAATATTATCATCAAACCATTCTGAGGCGCGATCGCTAACATTGACCAAATCGCCGGCAAACCACACGCCATCAACTCGCCCCACTGTTTCTACCACCTTTTGTAGATTTGCGGCTGTCATCGGCTTTAATTGATGATCTGAGGTAAGTAGAATTTTTAGTGCTGTATCTGATTTGGGAGTAGCTGCAAGGCTAAAAATATCACTGCTAACACTCTCGTCGTCTTCTCGTATACTCGTAATCCGGTAGTTTACTCGTACATCAGGAGTTAACCCAGTTACCTCAGCCTCATGTCGCCAAATGTCGCGCTGGACGGGTTTTTGATAAACTTGTCCGTCTTGGGTTTGGTTTGCAACTCTTGATTGTTGGTCTTCACGCGTGCGACTGAGTTTGGTAGTACTTGCCCTAGCAGTTTGTTTGAGATTTTCCCCGTAGGTTACTGTGTGATTAACACCAGCAAATTCAGTAAACCAAACTACTTGCACTGAAGTTGCAGTTGGCAATTGCAAAAATGGGTCGGTGAGCAGTTGGGGTACTGATGTCATAATTGTTTGCCCAAATGAACGCACACCTACCAGAGTAAAGCATATAACAAGCACAAGTATCGCTACTGAGGAAATTGTTAGGCTGCGTAAGCGTCTGAGCATGAGTAACACACCAAATTTTAGGGCGATCGCCGAATGAACGCATTTTATTATAAGAAATGTGTGGAAAATCCCGAACAATTACTCCAGCAGCTACCGGATTTATTAAACCGTCAGCAGCAAGTAAACCAGACAGGGCAATTAGTTGCTAAATTCGTAATAATTCAGCACCCAGGAGTCAGAAATCAGAATTTCACAGAAATGCAGTTACGATCGCTAAATTGATGTATCAAGTATTTTTCTGATTCTTTAACTATTCTGACTACTGAATTCTGGCTACTGAATTCTTACCTAAGTTCAATATCAGTGTGAGTAATCAAAAGTGGAAATACAAACTTTTTCCCAACTACTAATTTTTGGCTCTTTTATCGGATTAGTTGGTTGGACTATTAGCAATCAAATTGGCAGAACTCAACTTCAAGTTAAATGTCATGAAGATTGGTTGCTAGATGGTACAGGGCTAATGATTCAAGGAATTTTGATTCCTTTACTACAAGCTACTTTAGTTTATTGGCTTTATCAACATTTATTACCAACTCAGCAAGGAAATTTAAAATTATCATTAATTCCGAGTTTTCTGATCGGGTTTGTTGTGATTGATTATTTATATTATTGGAATCATCGCTTATTACATACAAAATTTTTCTGGAAGGTTCATCAAGTTCATCATACTGTTACTCAGATGGATGTATTAGGAACATCTCGCAACACACTTTGGACAAGTTTGTTAATTATTTATTTATGGATACACACTTTATTTTTATATCTTTTAGCCGATCCTACAGGTTATGTACTTGGAGTAAGTCTAACTTCTGCCTTAGATTTATGGCGACATAGCCGCTTGATAATTCCTGAAAATAGCTGGTTTTATCAATTTTTATCTTCTTGGTTAATCTTGCCACAGGATCATGCTTGGCATCATTGCCGTGAAATCCACAATTATAACTATGGGGCTAATCTCAAAATTTGGGATAAGTTACATGGGACATATTATGAAAGCCAAAAAATGCCATCTATAATCGGAATTCCTAGCTCATTAAACTTGTTTCAAAAACTTTTATTCCCATTTTAATGACTGTTCTAAGTAAAATTCTTTTGTTTTTTCCCGGCTTTGTATTATTGCTAACTGGGGCAGCAATAGTCTATCTCGCCTATTCACCCAACATCTTCAGCATTCTGGGGGTATTCCTGTCTATTTATGGGCTACCAGTGCTAGTTTACCGCTTGCATGAATGGGTTTATCCTGTGCGGGAAGGTATTAGTTATCTACAAAATAAAGAATATAATTCCTGGTGGGGTAGTCATCAAATCCAAGTAATTTTTATTGCAATTCCAGTGTTGGAAGCAGTGTTGCGGTTGATTCCAGGGGTGTTTTCCTGTTGGTTGCGATTGTGGGGTGCTAAAGTGGGGCGAGATGTATATTGGACACCAAGTTTAGAAATTGCCGATCGCAGTTTATTAGAAATTGGCGATCGCGTCGTTATCGGGCATCGTGTCAGTATCTATTCTCATGTCATTAAACCCCGTAAGCAAAATTTAATGTTGTATGTCAAAAAAGTTAAGATTGGCAGCAATGTTTTTGTGGGAGCCGGATCTCATCTTGCTCCTGGTGTCGTCATTGCTGATGGCTCTTATGTACCAGCAGTCAGTAACCTTTACCCTAATCAAAAGGTGCAATAATGCGTCCGATTATTCAGCTTTTTGGGCAAACTCTCGTACCAACGGCGAGGCGATTTCATCAAGCTTTGGATAATCCAGAGTTAACGCAGACATTTGTACAAAAGGAAATTTGCGATCGCCTAATCAAAAGTGAGTATGGTAAAACTTTGGGGATTCATTCTGTAAACGATTGGCAGCGTGTACCAATTGTAGATTATGATACACTCGAACCTTACTTAAATCAAAAACAGCAGCAAATTTCCCTGACACCAGAACCCATTTTGTTCTACGAAAAAACCTCTGGTAGTAGTGGAGCAGTAAAATGGATTCCTTATACTCAATCCTTGCGGCGATCGTTTAATCAAATGTTCTGTGTATGGGCACATGATTTGATTGTACATGGGCCGAAATTTTCCACAGGCAAACTTTATGCTTGTATCTCGCCGCAATTAAATGTAGCTGATAGCCAAACTTTACAAGATGATTTAGATTACTTAGACGGCTGGTTGCGTTGGTTTTTGCGTCCTTGGTTGGTGATGCCAAATAAACTTAATCGGCTACATGATGCGAACTTGTTTAAACATCAACTAGCTTTGGCATTATTAGAAGCGGAAAAACTAGAAATTATCTCTATTTGGAGTCCTAGTTTTCTACAAGTACATTTAAAATATATTCAAGAGAATCAAGATTTATTGCGAGGAGAATTACACAACCGGATTTCGCATCATCGCTTGCAACACCTGTGCGAAAGTAATATTCCCTGGATGCAACTCTGGCCAAATTTGAAGCTGATTTCCTGCTGGGATAGCGCCAATGCAGCAGATCAAGCGCAAGGATTAAGATTAAAATTTCCAGGTGTATTGATTCAAGGTAAAGGACTACTCGCAACGGAAGCCCCAATAACGATTCCCTTGATTGTAGCTGGGGGATGTGTGCCGGTTCTCGATGAAGTTTTTTTCGAGTTTGAGGATGAGACTGGTTGCCTACATGGTTTACACGAACTCAGCACTGGTAACGAATACACGGTTATTTTATCCCAAAAAGGAGGATTGTATCGTTATCGAATTGGCGATCGCATTCGGGTAACTCATTACTATCGCCACACTCCCTGTTTAGAGTTTCTCGGACGACATCAAGCCGTTAGCGATTTGGTGGGAGAAAAGTTGCAAGAAACCTTTGTAAATAATGCTCTGACTCTGCTGAACTTGCAAGAAACTAATTTTAAAAGCTTGATACCTATTGCCGATCCTCCACACTATATTCTATTACTAGATTCGGCAACACAAACCCCAGAAATTATTGCCGAACAGATGGATCTGGCTTTATCAGAATCGTATCATTACAAGAGAGCGCGATCGCTCGGTCAACTTGCACCACCACTAGTTTTAATTTCTAGTCAAATTCCTGAAATATTAGTTTCGCATCGTATGCGTACTGGAAGTGTCTGGGGAGGTATTAAACATCCAATTCTGGCAAAATCACCTATTAGCATTGAACTTTTACAAGAATTGAAGTTGAAAATCGCCGTCAAGACGAAAGACTGATTATTGTAGAGACGGCGATTCATCGCGTCTCTTGCCTTAAATAGTACAACAGTGTTCGTTTTTAATTTTTAATTCCGCCTTGCAGTACTAGCCTTTTAAAATTTGATTAAATATTTAGCGTGATTCTAATTTAGCAACTCGTTCCTCTAATTTATTAACTTGTTGCTTCAATTCAATCACCAAAGTTGCAAGCCGATCGAACATTGGATCTTGCTGTGATAAGTTCCTTCTAGAACCAGTTGACTGTCGTGGGGTAAGTGTTGTTCTTGAAGATGGAGACTGCCGAGTTCTACCTAGCTGAGACTCTAGCTGATTTAACCGCGACTCAACACGATTCAAGTCCGCTTCCAGATTGTAGATGCGGGACTCTACTTGCTGCGATGAGGCAGTTTTAGAAAAAAAACTGCCCCAAAGAATTGTTACTAAAATCCCGGCGATTACTAACACCTTGATTTTTTTCATATCAATAGCTGACTTGCGATCGCAGCCTATCTAAACAAACTTTGTTGAGATAATTTACAGACTAAAAGTCTGTAGATATTTCATCTCTTATCTGGTTGTAAGTTAGAAAATAAACTCTGCCAATCGATATTGACAGTATTTTCTCCCTGTTTAACCTCAAATGTGACGTTAGAAGCTTTTTCTATTTTTAGCGCTTGCACACAAAGTTCTGCCACATCCTCACGGCTGATTTTGCCTCTAATATTGTCACCTTGCTCAAATATTAATTCCTTCCCACCTATGTCTTCAGTTAAAGCACAAGGTCTAATAATTGTATAAGGAATTCCGCTTTCTCTTAAACTATCTTCTCCCTTCAACTTCCAAGTTAAAATTCCTCCCAATTGGTCATTTAATTTCACTGCTGGGGGTTCTTCATCTAAATTAATGCCAGGGCGTCCGGGACGAGTGACACCTGATGAACTGACGAGGATAAATTGTGGTAAACTTGTCCCGCCATAAGCTTTAATTGATTCCAACTGCAAAGCAAAACCACCTGGATAAAATTTGGGATTTAAAGCGCCATCATGTTCAAATTTGCTCAACATCAGTTGGAATGAACAAATTCTACTTTGCTCAATTGGCGGCGCATCTTTGACAACTTTTGCCCGAAATACAGGAATCAAATCTGCAAAGGGAACCTGAATATCTATCCAAGTATTAGCTACGGTATCGAAAGAATAGCTGTAGCCAACACCATCCCATGTTGTATCTGTCCGCAGAAAGATTTTATAGCGTTGACCGTCACCTTTGACACGCAATTTTACACCTTCATAACTAGATAAGTTGAAGGGTGGATCAAAATTCTTAGTTCTGACAGAAGCAAATCCGCCAGAGTTAGCAGTGGAGACATTACCCGCAAATAAAGCTGTATTTTCTACTAATTGGATATTACTGGCACTCACGCCACCCATGACAACATCATCCAACGCTCCCCAGTTATCTTTTAATTCTGCTGATGGCTTGGTGAAATCAAATATTAGTTTTTCGTTTGCTTGGGGTAAGTATTTTGCAGCCGCTTGGACTAAGTTTTTGACTCCTTGATATTCTACATTTTCGGGAGTGTCGCCAACAATTTCTGGTTGGTAAAATTTAACACCTTGATAATATTTAGCTCTATCTGCTGTGTCTCCCTCAACTGGTTGTACGCGTACTGCTGTGCAACAAATTACAGCTTGGATATCAGAAAGAACTAAAGGAGTTAAAGTTTCTGGTTGCGTGATATCCGCAACTACTAAATCGATATCATTACCAAGAATTGACCGCGCTTTGTCAATATCTCGAACTAGAGCGCGAACTTTATAACCTAGTTTACGCGATCGCTGCACTACTCGTTTACCGACACCACCTGTTGCACCTGCTACTAATATTACACCCACGTTTCTTCCCCCATTGGGTCTATATTGATTATCCTTAGGACGACCTTGGATTAATTGCTGTACCCAGTTAAGGAAAGGAATTACCTCAAAGTAAGTCAGGGTTTCGATAAACCTGCCTAAGTCCCATTGAGAACGATTTTTGTCAGTCATATTTGCGTCCTCATAACTTTATTTACTCTAACAATTTTGGGGAGTGGCGAGCAGTGTAGTTCAATTACTTGAAAAGCGCTGTAATTTATTTAGAGCGCAAAAATATCAAAAACACGGTGTAGGCTGTAGGGGAAAGACGAAATGGTAAGCTGAAATTGTAGTTATCTCCGACAAAGGCATCAATTAGTATCGTTACCAGAGCAGTAAAGCAGGCAAAATATAGCTTCCGGGCAATAATGCAAAAACTCCTTTTTAATGACAAAGATAGATTTAGAGCGCAGGCCCTATTCCTTGGTAAAGGTATTAACTTACAGACGCTGGATAATTACGTTTCCTTGGCGAGTATGCCACTAATGATTAGAGCCGGTGAAGAAGGCTACGCAGTATTGTTGGCTTATGGTGCAGTTGTCCTGTTTAACCTTGAGCCTGGAGAAAAGGTAGCCTTTTTGACCAAACTATCCTCTCAAATCAGCGGCCCTTTTGCCGACCCAGAAACAGAAGAGGTAGAAGTTCATCTCAGTATTAGTGAGAGTGAACGAGCCAAAGAAGGAAAAATTTTACTGCATGAATTGAGTATAGAACGCTTGCAGATAGTGGCTGATATTCTCGCCAAGAGTGTTGTGTTGTCTCACTATGAAACCAGCCTAGCGACTGTATTCGATCAAATTGAACCGTTTGCAGCTAGTCTCCAGCGTGAAAACAGAAGTAGACAACAAAGCCGGGAATTACTGCGTCAACTTGGGACTACTCTATTAGTTCAACATAAGATTGTAGGTCAAGTAGAGATTATCGATAAACCAGAGTTGCTCTGGGAATCTCCACAGCTAGAAAACTTATATCTGCGCTTGGAGGATGAATACGAAATTCGTGAGCGTCACCATGCTCTGGAACGTAAACTAGAGCTAATTGCCCAAACCGCTCAAACGGTGCTAGAGTTCATGCAGCATAGCAGTAGTCAGCGAGTAGAGTGGTATGTGGTGATTCTGATTGTGGTAGAGATTCTGCTGTCACTTTATGACATCCTTTTCAAAAACTAATTTTAAATTTGGGGTTGTGAGATGGCGAGGGAGCGATCGCAACTACTCAAAATTCAGAGTGACACTATTAATAAGTTGCAAGCTCGGCTACGAACTGAAACTAGGCAGAAAAAAGCAGCGATCGCCTTGCTTGATAATGCTAAGTTGAAGTATCAATTCCTTCTCAAGTCGTATATGTCAGATATGACTAAACAAAATGACCCTACCAAAATTAACTTTAAAAGAATCTTGTTACTTGTTGGACTTGGAGGATTACCGCTTGGGATTTTAACTATTTTTATTCAAGTTCCACCAAGCTGTGGCTGTAATAATAGCAGTAAGATTACAATTGGAAGTTTTATTAGGGCACAACAAGCATATTTTTCTGAAAAATCAGTTTTTGCTCAATCGTATAGCTTGTTAGAGCTTCGAAATGGAGATGCACCAGCAGCTACAACCCACTATCGATATTCTGTAGAAATGGGTAAGAATAAGTCATTTATATATGCAACGCCGACAAAAGAGCTACCAACTGATTTATTGAAATTAGGTCTGACAAAAAAGGGTTTTAACAGCCTTGTAGGTGCAGTTGCTTACGATAAAAAAAATAAAACTACTGTTTCAATAATCTGCCGTTCCGAGAAACAGACTTTAGATGAACCTCCCAAACCTGTTTTCAAGCAAGATAAGTTTAGCTGCCCTATCGGGTTTCAAACTATCAACTAAGATGGGTTGATGAAAATCGCTAATTCTATTTTTTTATTTGTTATAAACTAATGAGTGATATCATGTCCGCATAATTAGTTATGATTCCCACAATCATTGCACCCCTCCCCGCAAGCGGAGCTACCGTGTATACACAAGTTGAATTACCCCCCTTAATCCCCCCGATGCATTGGGGGGAAACCGGAAAATCCAGTTCCCTCCCCTTTGCAAGGGGAGGGTTAGGGTGGGGTAAAACCGATATTTACCACTACCCAGCAATGTTATTACTAACTTACTGACAAACTGGAATACGGATTTGAAACTCCGCTCCCTCGCCGGGTTCTGAAGTGCAAGAGAGTGAACCACCATGTTTTTCGGTAACGATTTGGTAGCTAATCGACAAGCCCATACCTGTTCCTTTGCCCACAGGTTTTGTGGTAAAGAAAGGATCGAACAGGCGACGGCGAACAGGCTCTGGTATACTCATCCCATTGTCTGCAATCCGAATTTCAATTTGATGAGCATCAATTTGTTCAGTGTGAATAGTAATGGTTGGAGTTGTAATTTGTCTTTGATTGTCCGTTAATGACTCTTCCAAAGCATCGATCGCATTACTCAACACATTCATAAATACTTGATTTAGCTGCCCTGCATAGCATTCCACTTGGGGCAAATTGCCGTAATGTTTAACAAGCTCAATACCGGGACGATCTGACTTGGCTTTGAGGCGATGTTGGAGAATCATTATGGTACTGTCAATGCCCTCATGAATATTAACAGCTTTAATTTCGGCTTCGTCCATACGTGAGAAAGTTCGCAGAGAAGCGACAATTTGCCGAATTCGGTCTGCCCCAACCCACATAGAAGATAGTAGCTTCGGTAGGTCTTCTAGCACGAATTCTAGATCGATCGCCTCTGCTTCTGACTGAATCTCTGAATGGGGAGATGGGTAATGCTTCTGATAAAGTTCCAGCAGTCTTAGCACCTCTTGGGTGTAACTGTTGGCATGGGTCAGATTGCCAAAGATAAAATTGACTGGATTGTTGATTTCGTGAGCAACCCCAGCTACCAGTTGCCCCAAGCTCGACATTTTCTCGGTCTGCACAAGTTGAGCCTGAGTTTGTTGTAGTTTATACAGAGATTTTTCGATTTGTTCGGCTTTTTCTCGCTCTCGCGTTTCGGATGCTTGCAAAGCTTCATTTTTAGTTTCGAGTTCTTGTGATTTAGCTTCGAGTTGTTCTGAGTAAGCTTGCAAGTTGGTGTAAAGACGGGCGTTGTCGATCGCAATCGAAATTTGTGCTATCAACAGACTCAGCACATTCACCCGTTCTGGGGTAAAAGCACCAGAAATGAGATTATTTTCCAGGTAAATAATCCCAGTAAACTTGCCAGAGTGAATCAGCGGCAAACACAAAATTGACTTGGATTGGTAAGTGGTGATATAAGCATCAGCCACAAAACGAGAGTCTTTAACAGCATTGTCTAAAACCAGATTGTTTCTAGTTCTTTCCACATAGTTGCATAAGGCAACCGGGAGTAAGGGTGAATTAGTTTTATTGTCTGCGTTAACAACAACGCTAACCTCCTTATCTATAACTATTCCCGTTGCTTCTAATATCCATTGATTCTCGTGCTTGGTAATAAAGTAACCTTGTTGAGCGCCAGCATTTTCGACGACAATCCTCATCAATTTTTCGAGCAGGTGATTTAGCACCATTTCTTCTGACAGCACCTGTGCAGCTTTCATCACTGTCATGAAGTCGAGAATGTGAGCGCCTCCAGTAGTCGTAGAGCTTGTTTGAATTGTGTGTAGGTAATTCGTTTCGATTTTTTCTGTGTTTGACCGCAAAATTAATTGCGGATAGCGTGTTTCTAAATCTTTGACTTTAGCAACAGCACCCCAATGGCTGTAGGCGTAGTAAGCATTTGTCATGTATATTTGGGCAATAGTTTCTTTACCCCATGACAGATAAAATTTGGCGGCGAGTTCGTGAGCGATCGCTTCTTCATTGATATACTCGTTTTCTTTAGCAAGTGCGATCGCTTTTTCATACATCTCGATCGCTTCGATTTTTTCGCCTAAAACTCGATGCCGTTCTGCCTCTACCAAATAGAATTTGTGTAAATGATTCATTGGGGCATAATCCGCCCATCTTTGGATTTTTTCTTGATTAGCTTGGACGCGATCGAGGATGGCCTTTTGCTCTGACTCTGAGCGATCGGCATATACTGCTAGCCGTACTAAAGAATCATAAAAATTGAATACAGGAACAAGGGGCATTCCTACCATTGCATCTAAATACTTCTGGGCTATAGCGAGATTCTCAATCGCTTCCGAGTAATTTTCAAACCAATAACAAAGCAAAAATTTGTTCAAATATATGTAGCCAACTCCCCCGTTGTCGTTTGCTTGCTGGTGCAGTGGCAACCTTATATGTTCATCGCAGGCTTCACCCTTGAGCAGGCAGGGATTTTCACTTTTTCCCAGTAGATTTAAGGTAGCCTGCCAATAGATTTCTATATAATTAAGCGCTGTTTCTTGCTTGGTTTTATAAATAGCATCTCTGTTTCTTGCTATTTCTCTTTCAAGGACAGTCAGTTCTTTACCGCTAAAGTAAGCTAAACAGGAGTACTGGAGTAGACTATAGCCTGCATATTCTAAATCTCCTGTCTCCATTCCGCTAGAGTGACCTGACAGCAAAGGCTCTAAGCTTTCTTTCAGATGCTCTTTCCAATGTCGGATAAATAGATTTACGATGAAAACTGTCTTGGCTTTGATTTCTTGAGCATTTAACTTTGACACTAGATTTAAAGCCAACTGACCAAATTTATAACCTGAATCAATATCTCCCACAATCGCACACAGAAGAAAACCATAATTGGCATAAGCAAAAGGAGAAACGGTAGCATTACCATATTCGACGGATAATTGTACTTGTTTGCACACCGTCAAGGGCAACAGTGTAGGAGCAACAATATATGCAGGAGCAAAGATACTTGACAAAAGTCTAATGGCTGCTAATTTATAGCGATCGCTCATTTGAGGTAGCTCAATTAAATCCTCAATTCGCCTTCCACTCAAAATTGCCGCAGTGTCCGCCAATCCTTGCCCAATATCTGACGCGTTCGGTTCTTGGGGAAACTCTACCCCTAACTGCTTTAAAATTTGTAGCGCTGTGTTAACCGCTTCTAGCAGCCTGTTCTGCGCCATATAAGCTTGAAGAAGGACTTCATACACTTTAATTTTGTCCAGTAGCGTCACAGCACGGTTTTGGACGATCTCAAACAATCTCTGCATTTCTGCAAAATCCCCGCTCAAAAAAGCTGCCTCTGCCGCTTCTAAGTGCAGTGTTAATGTCAGTTCATATTCACACTTCCAGCTTTCTTCTGCTAACAATCCCAAAGCAACTTGCAAATATTTGATAGCGGAATCGTGCGCTGTGGCTGCTTTTGCTCTTTGACCGGCGATCAGATTTAGTTCTGCAAGTTGATATTTTTCTGTTTCATATATCAGTAAATCAGTACCGTAATTGAGTTGATTAACTAAAGCAAATATATTTTCTTTGCGTTCTTCTGGCGTTGTATTTTGTAGTAGTAATTGACCAATTTTCAGATGCGTCGCTTGCTTGCGATCGTCGGGAATCAGAGAATACGCCGCTTGCTGTACGCGGTCATGTAAAAACTTGTAATCAACTTTGACATCAGTTAAATTAATTCCGTCAGAATCTTCCTGACTAAAGACTAAGGGAATTTTGTAATCCTGATTTAACGGCAGAATTAACCCAGCTTGCAGGGCTGACCACAATTGCGCCGCAGTGGTTAAAGAAGATGCTTCATTAACGATCGCTAATACATCTAAGTTAAAAGTATTACCAATACAAGCAGCCAGTTTAAGAACTTGTTGTGTTTCTAATGACAGTTTGCGAATATTTCTCGCTGTCAATTCAACAACATTCAGGTCAGTAATGCCGATTGCTTGAATATGTTGGATATTCCATTGCCATACTCCTGAATGGAAGTCGTATGTTAGTAAGTCTTCTTGGTGTAGGGTTTTCAGCAGTTGTGTTAAGAAGAAAGGGTTCCCCCCGGTTTTGTGGAATAGTAATTCTGCTAGTGGCTGACTGTGTTCTATGTGATTCAATGTATCGCTAATTAACGCTTCCACATCCGTTAACTGCAATGATGACAAGACGATGTTATTCACCAGCGCACCAGAAGATTGAATTTTGGACAAACTCATCATCAATGGATGGGTGGGCGACACTTCATTATCACGGTATGCCCCGATTAGCAATAAATATTTGCGCTCAGTATCGGTCATCAATAGCTCAATTAAGTTCAGTGATGCCGAATCTGCCCACTGCAAGTCATCCAGAAAGACAACTAAGGGATGGTCTTGGTTCGTGAATACCCCAATGAATTGCCCAAAAACGCGATTGAAACGGTTTTGAGATTCTGTCGCTCCTAATTGTGTTACAGGTGGCTGAGTTCCAATAATGAGTTCGATTTCGGGAATCACATCAATAATGACTTGCCCATTTTCTCCCAACGCAGTTAACAGTTTCTCTTTCCACCCTTGGATTTGGGCAACGCTTTCGGTGAGTAATTGCTGACTCAAAGATTGGAACGCCTGAATCAACGACGTGTATGGAATATTGCGTTTGAACTGGTCAAACTTGCCTGCAATGAAATAACCTCTGGCCCCGACAATCGGTTTATGAACTTCATTGACGACACTCGTCTTGCCAATGCCCGAATAACCGGAGACGAGCATAAGTTCGCTGCTACCTCCTGCCACACGCTCAAATGCAGTCATTAATGTTGCTACTTCTGCTTCGCGTCCGTAGAGTTGTTGTCCAATCAAAAAATGCCCAGATTTGTCTCGTCTTCCTGGTACGAAGTTTTCAATCTTGCCAATCACTTGAAGTTGAAACAAGCATTCCTCTAAATCGGCTTTCAGTCCCCAAGCGCTTTGATAGCGCTCCTCTGCTGTTTTCGCTAACAGTTTCAAAATAATTGCACTAATCGCCTCTGGTACATCTTCCAGAACACGACACACGGTTTCGCTACAGGGTGCGACTGGCATTTTGGCGATGTGACAGTGGATCAACTCCATCGGGTCACTAGCATAAAACGGCAGCGTACCAGTTAGCATTTCATACAAGGTGACACCCAACGAGTAGAAGTCGGTGCGATAGTCACACACCCGGTTCATTCTGCCTGTTTGTTCAGGCGACATATAGGCAAGTGTACCTTCAAGCAAATTAGGATTGCTCAAAGTAGGATTTTCTCGATCGAGGCGCGAGGAGATACTGAAGTCAATCAGTTTGACTTCCCCTGATTCGGGATTAATTAAAATATTGTGCGGCTTAATATCTTTATGTATAATTTTTTGGGCGTGTAGCTCTCCTAAAGTCTGTGCCAAATTAATCGCCACCTTGAGAAAAGTAATCAAGGTAGTTTTTTGAGTCGCAATTATTTCTTTGAGCAAGCAACCCGGAATATCTTCCAAAACCAAAGCTAGACCATGCTGATAATTCTTTAACTCGTAGGCTTTAACAATGCCAGGAATTCGCAGTGACTCAATGATTTGATATTCGTGGCGCAGTCGAGCAATATCTTCCAGTGGTGGATGTTCGCACAGAAGAGTTTTGATCGCCACAGAGACATTATCGGTTTCTCGCCGTCCACGATAAATGACGGTTTTACTACCGGAGTGAAGGGTTTCGAGAAGTTGATAACCAGATAAAGTAGCTGTCATTGTTTTCTCTTGCAATATAAGCATTCTTAATATGCCCATGCAAGTTTAGCTTTGTAACATGTGAGACAAAAATAAGCATATTTTTACGAGATGTTACATGAATTATTTTAAATAAAAGTGTATATTATTACTTTATTTTCACGGGATTTTGCGTGTTTTTGAACTGTAATGAAGTAACGCTTATCTTATCGCAGCCGCAAGTAAAGACATGACACAACGAATCAAAGCCAACGCCTATTTTCTCTGCAACAAAAGAATCGTTGGATTTTCGCGGGAGCTAGCTTCTCGATAAAAGATATCTAATATCATGTCCGCTAGATTACTTATTAAACCTGAATAACTCCACCCCGCCAAAGCTACGCTGTGGCGGTGAGAGTGTCAATTACCTAATTTTCTCTGGAAATAGTCGCGCCAACTTTCGGGTAAGGCTTCAAGTTGAGTAGCACGGTGAAGTAACTCTGGATTATCCTGCTCGCGCACATAAAGTTGAGTGATGTCGGCAACCGTGATGTTATTATTATCCCGGCTCACTAACTCTAAATTGTCTCCGGCTCCAACTTCGCCCTCTTGCAAAACACGGAAGTAAAATCCGGTTCGACGACTTGCGAGAAATTGCTTAACTATATCAGGTCGTCTAAAGCGAATCCCCAGTTTGTAGCAGGGTAAGCGAGGTTGTGTCACCATTAACCTGACATTGCCAATCCCAAAGCGATCGCCAATGTTCACTTCTTCTTCTCTCAATCCAGTAGTCGTAAAATTTTCACCAAAGATACCTAACGGCAGTTCTGTATCAGGCAATTCACCCCGCCAATACTCATAATGCTCGAATGGGTATAGATAAACTGCTTTATCTGCTCCTCCATGAACGGTTAAATCAGCCTGTCCATCCCCATCCAAATTAAGCGATCGCACAGTAACGCGATCGCTAACTGGCTCTTTGAAAATTCCAGTGCTAACTGTTTTCCCTTTCCAGGTAACTTCACGTGGAAGTCCGACGTTGACAGAGATAAGTTTCATTTTCAGATGTTTGCATTCATAGCAGTGGACTCCTTGCAGAATAAAAACTGGGTGATATGGTCTTTAAGCAGATATTCGTTAATCATACAGTTTTCTGAAATGAGGCGATCGCATTCGTGTATTCTCCAGGTATGAATACTGCACCCAAACAAGCAGAAAAGGTGGATGTGTGGCATGAATATGTCGGATACTGTGAATTCATCGGCAATAGTAAAACTACTGACTGCTAATTAGTCCCTTGATTTTTCAGCTAAGTAATTACACAACTTCAGCTTTTTACAAGTTAATTGAATATAAGGCTAGTATTTGATTGCGTGAAAAAACTCAGCACAACTTCAAGAGGCTTCTTTCCTATTCTCTGTTTCCCGTTTCCTATAATAGTATTTATCTAGAAGTTTAAAATATCTAATGATTCTTCTATTTCTAAATCTAATATCATTTCTCGTGTATCTTTGAGTGCTTCTAGCTTCCCTTCTTTACGATAGATATCTGCCGCTTTTTGAAAATCTTCAATTGCTCCCTGTTTATCTGCAATTTCTAAACGAATATTGCCACGGTTATAATAAGCATCAGCATAACTAGGATTAATCTGGATTGCCTGAGTATAATCTTCAATTGCGCCCTCAAAATCTCCTAAATCTGAACGAGCATTCCCACGGTTGTAATAAGCATCAGCATAACTAGGATTAATTTGGATTGCTTGAGTATAATCTTCAATTGCGCCCTCAAAATCTCCTAAATCTGAACGAGCATTACCACGTTTTTTATAAGCTATAGCATCTTGAGGATTAATCTTGATTGCTTGAGGAAATCCTGGCTGAGAGCCTAATAAATAACGAGTAATTCCACGGTTTTTATAAGCATCAGCATAATGAGGATTAATTTTAATAGCTTGGGTATAATCTTCAATTGCTCCTTGATTATCTCCAACATGAGAACGAGCTTCAGCCCGATTTTTATAGGTTACGGCAACATTAGGATTAATTCTAATAGCTTGAGTATAATCATTAATCGCTTCTTCTAATCGCCCCAGTTGATAGAGAGCTAAACCTCGTTTATTGTAAAATTTAGCATCATGAATATTCATCTGGATTGCCTGGGAATAATCTGCGATCGCCGCTTCATAATTTCCTATTTGATAGTGAGCTAAACCTCGTTTATAATATAAAATATCAACATCGCCTTGATTAACTTGTAAGGCTTGATTATAGTTAGTAATTGCATTTGTATATTCTCCTTTTTGAAAGCATTCATCGCCCAGGTTTACATAAAATCTTTTTAAATCTTCATTATAATATTCAGGCTGAAAAGAAGATTTGAGTACCTGCTGATTAATTGACTTAGATAGAATTTCCTGTTTTGGAAGATATTTATAAATAGGTGGTTGTTGCCGAGAAGAATTATTTATAGAAGATTGTAACTGTTCTAGATAACACCATAAACCACCACCATATAGTAATTGTTCTATTCCAAAAGAAATTTTACCAGTCTTCAACTTAATCATTTGGGTTGGGAGAAAACCAGCCAAAAAAAGGTGATACTCAGATTGTGCTTCACTGACATCTTCTTGAATTAAAATGCAAACTACAACTGCATTTTTTTCAACTTCTTCAGAACTAATTGACCATCTAACTCTGTCAATGCGACCATGACGAGATTTAACCTCGATACCAATAGATGGG
This sequence comes from Nostoc sp. DedSLP04, assembly GCF_034530775.1. Taxonomy (NCBI): domain Bacteria; kingdom Bacillati; phylum Cyanobacteriota; class Cyanophyceae; order Nostocales; family Nostocaceae; genus Nostoc; species Nostoc sp. DedSLP04. The sequence continues at coordinate 20,421 of NZ_JAVRCL010000031.1, forward strand.
TCAGAAGTCAAGGTAAAATCTATATTACCATCACCGCCAAATCGCTTTTCATAATCGACTTCGGTAATAAAATCAGCTAAACGTTCTTTGACAACTTCCTCACCCAACTTACCTTTGAGATAGCTAAGAAAAACATCACGCACTGGTAAAACACGCTTATATTTCTCAGCCATCTGCCAGCAAAATTCCCGTAGTGCTTTTAACCTCTCTCCAGAAATTATAGTTAATTCACTATATTGACCTTCTGTTTCACAATGAAGCAGAGAACCAGATGTTAACCTTTTAATAAAATCAGACTGTAGCGATCGCAGTAGTGTAATCCAGTCCATTTATATTTCTGCGAATCTTTTGATGAGATTATTCTATTAAAATATCTAGTTGGCGTAAACCTTTTAATTAGCTTAGAGGATTTACATCAGTTTTGAAGGTGCAGCCATATCTGATTATGCCAGAGTTTTGAAGAGTTGGGAGAGTGCGATCGCTCTTAATAATACATGAAATATTAGCTAACCACCAATCGCCCAAATGGCCCAAAATCAAAACCCCAAGCCAAACTTTCTCACCAACTCCAGTCCCCCCTCCTCGCTTGCGGGGAGGGGGTTAGGGGGTGGGGTTCCGGGATACCCTTGGCAAACCCCACACGAACTTTGGAAAAAACTTAAGCCATTGGCGCGACAAATGCGGTGCGAACTAACTCCAGCAGAAAAGCTACTTTGGGAAAAGTTGAGACACAAGCAACTTTTGGGTTTCAAGTTTCGCCGTCAGCAAACAATTGACCGTTTTATCGTCGATTTTTACTGTAATGAAGCGCGGTTAGTGGTGGAAGTGGATGGCGAAATTCACGACTATACTCAAGAGGAAGATGCGATACGTCAAGAATTTTTGGAGAGTTTGGGGTTGCAGGTTGTGCGATTTAGAAATGAGAATGTTCTGGTGAGGATGGAGGAGGTGTTGCAGGATATTGCTGGTTGGTTGCAGAGATAGAACCCCACCCCCAACCCCCTCCCCGCAAGCGAGGAAGGGGCTAATTATGTGGGTTTTAGGGGTGTGTGCGATCGTATAATTTTACATAAGTTTGACAAATTTCTAAATTTTAGCCTTGCTACCCCACTACTGACTTCATTAACTGTGTTGCGATCGCAGTAGTATAATCCAGTCCATTTCTATTTCTGCGAATCTTTTGATGAGACTGATGAATCAGAGTCATCTTTCCTGGAAATGGATAAGCCATAACAAATATCTCAAAACCAAAATTTTAAAAGTAATTCTCATAGCCTCATCCTCGCTTGCGTCTTGAGGGTGGGGTTCTAAGAACAACTAGTAAGGGCTGCACCACATTGTTCTTCCCTTGTCAACCAACCCTTAACACCTTGATATTCCACCTGCGCCCAATCTCTCTGACAGCCTAACAATTTGACAGCCGTATTAGCAGGAATTCTTCTTAGTTTTTGGCTTTTTTGACTGCTACTAGCATAGAAATCTACGCCGTTAGTACCGTAGCCTCGCGTTGTTAAGCCTAACTTTGGCACGAATACCCATCCAGTTCCTTGAAAACCATTGCTAGCATTAGTAATCTGCACCCAATTTCCAGCAGCACCAATAACATGAACTGTTTCGCTAATGGGTATTTGTCCTATAATTACGTTATTTGTACTTGCACCACTCCGTACATTTAACCCTTGCGAATCTGTATCGGTGACGTAGGCAAAAATATCGCACTTTTGAGAATTACTTGATTTCGCTAAACTTATTTCACTAGTTATACTAGTATTGAGTATCACACTAATACAACTGAATGCCAATCCGATCGCTAACTTTGATGCTGGATTTTTCACTTTTTTTGTCATCATTTCTTCAAGTTTTTGGCATCAGTACCCAAGGCTAGAGTCTTATTGATATCTCCTAATCTACATAAACAAATTATGGTTAACTTTGTAACGTAGTTCTATCAAAGAGATTTTAGTACTGTAATAACACTTTTATTTTACAAAATTTAGTCTTGCGATGTCTACGATGGTCACTGAGCTTGTCGAAGTGCGGGCTACGCCTACACGGATAAATGCAACACAACGATATCATTAAGTATTAAGATGTCAATAGATAGTGTAGTTAACGCCAACAAGAAGTTCAAATTTCGACAAATATTCATTAAGTTATATGAGTAAAAAAATACATTCTATATCAAGTAGCATAGTTCAAGAAATTAATAATCTCGACAATGTGAGTATTTTAGAATTAGACAAAGAAGAAATTATTAGCTTATTTAAGTTTCATGGAATCTTACTTTTTAGAGGATTTGATGTTGATGTTGATATTTTTAAAGAATTTACCAATCTCTTGAGTATCGATTTTATAAATTATGCCGGTGGTGCATTCAGTAGAAGAGTAATTAATGGGGATGAGACTCTTTTAAGCGTTAATGATTTTAAATCTGAGATTAAGTTGCACGGCGAAATGTATTATCAGCAAAATATCCCACTTCTGCTGTGGTTTTTCTGTGCTAATCCACCATTAGAAGATGGTGAAACTACGGTATGTGATGGTAGACAATTTTTTAATGAAATTAGTAGTTCAACTAAAGAGTTATTCAACAAAAAGAAGTTAAAATTTAACGTTCGGATATCTCAAGATGACTGGCAGAAAAAATATCAAACAGATGATTTGAATCAGCTAGAAGAAATGTGTCGCAAAAATAATACACATTTGACAGTAAATGAGGATAAATCGATTCTGCTTGAATACATTTCTCCAGCTATTATCCCTAGCAGATGTGGAAAATATCAGGTATTTATTAATAGTCTATTGCCTACAAAGCAGTTAAACCCAAAGATTATTAATTTTGAAGATGATTCAGAAATTCCTGAAGAGGTTGTCTCTGAACTTAATGAAATTGCTGAAAAAATAACTACGGAAATTTCGTGGGAAAAAGGCGATATTTTAATGATTGATAATACAAGAATACTTCATGGAAGAAGGTCTTTTGCTGACGATCAAAGAGATATTTATATCAGGCTGTGTTCTCCAGCTTTTTCATTTTGATATTTGATTACACCAGGTTTCATTTATTTAAATAATATCTGTCATAAGAGATAGCTTTGCTGTGCTATTACTGCATTATCTATCACACAATCCGTTTTAGTTAATGCTTATTGGTGTAGATAATTGGTCTTTAAAGACGCGATAAATCGCGTCTCTACATTAGGGTTTTGTTGCTCTATTTGAACTGTATTGATCTATAACAGGTTACTTCATATCATAGCCAAACAAATTTGGGTCTACTTCTCCTAACTGCAACTCTGCTAAACCATACTCCGCCCATCGTCTCTCTACCATCGCCGCCACATCTGGGTCGGATTCCAAAGGCAAACCCCATTCATGGTTTGTTTCCGGCGGCATCTTTGTAGTTGCATCAATTCCCATCCGTCCACCTAAGCCAATCTTTTCACTAGCAAAATCTAAGGTATCAAAAGGTGTATTCGGCAATATAAATACATCTCGCACTGGGTCAACTTTGGAACTAATTGCCCAGACAACTTGACGCGGATCGCGAATATTTATGTCTTTATCCACAACAATTACAAATTTGGTGTATGTAAATTGTGGTAAAGCACTCCAAAACGCTAAAGCCGCCCGTCGCGCTTGTCCCGGATATGCTTTATCTATGGAAATAATCGCCGCTTTGTAACTCAAAGCTTCCATTGGTAAGAAGAAATCGACAATTTCTGATACTTGTTGCCGCAGTATGGGCGTATAAATGCGATTTAGCGCGATCGCCATCATCGCTTCTTCTTTAGGTGGACGACCGCTAAATGTTGTTAAGTAAATCGGATTTTTCCGGTGCGTCATACACTCGAAGCGAATTAACGGCGAATCTTCAACACCGCCGTAATAACCCATGTGGTCGCCAAAAGGCCCATCTGGTAAAACTTCTCCTGGTGTAATCGTTCCTTCCAAGACAAATTCGGAATCTGCGGGAACTTCCAAATCTACAGTTTTACACTTCGCCAACTGCACGCCGGAACCGCCATAAAGTCCTGCAAACAGCCATTCTGATAAATCTACAGGTATAGGTGTAGCTGCTGCCATAATAATTAGAGGATCTACACCAAGTGCGATCGCAACTTCTAATTTTTTCCCACGTTCGGCTGCTTTTCGCAAATGCCTCGCCCCACCCCGCACCGATAACCAGTGAACCGTCATCGTATTTTTAGATTGTAGTTGTAAGCGATACACACCTACATTTGGAGTACCAGTTTCACAATCCTTGGTAATTACCAGTCCCAACGTGATAATCTTGCCAGCATCATTAATATAAGGACGTATCAAAGGCAACCTATTTAAATCTAAATCATTACCTTGAAGCACAACTTGCTGACAAGCGGGGAAAAAGTCTCGTCCTGGTTTTGCCTTCACCACATCAAACAGCACTTTTCCAAAATCTATCGCCTGGGAAATCTTCTTTGGTGGTTTTGGCTGTTGCAGCATACTCAATTTTTTCCCCAAAGTTTCCAACTCCTCTGGATGCTGCATATTCATCGCCCAGCAAATCCTTTCCACAGTTCCCATCAAATTCACCGCCACCGGAAAGGAAGCGCCTTTGACGTTTTCAAACAACAACCCTGGGCCACCTTTTTGTAGCATTCGGTTGGAAATCTCAGCAATTTCCAAGTCTGGGTCAACTAAAGCTGAAATTCGCCGTAATTGTCCTCTTTCTTCCAAAATTTTAATGAATCCCCGCAAGTCTCTCGCCATTGTTCTAATAAAGCTGATTATTTAAGAAGTGTGAAGCGCTTTCTTATATTATGGGGCATTGGGAGAGAGGACTTGGGGACAAGGAAAGCTGATGAGTAAAGTAGTAAACCTACTGTTCCAAAAGTTGTGTAAAATTACTCCCCCAGAGTGATGTTACTAACCCTTCATATAAATCAAGGGTTTTGAAACCTAAACTTTCAGTTACCCTGAAATTGATATATATATAAAAGAGCAATTTTCAAATGACCATTTACTTTTATAAGGTTTGGCAGCCTTATGGCTGTTTTTCTAACTTTTCTCTCCACGGAATCCACATCGAGGGTGCTTACTGGCCGACGGTTGAGCATTATTATCAAGCGCAAAAGTTTGTAGGCAGCACAGATGCCGCAATTATACCTCTCATCCATGCTGCCGCCACCCCAGAAGAAGCTGCGACTTTGGGAAGATGTAGCACTCGCCAACTCCGTCGAGACTGGGATTTGGTTAAAACTCAAATTATGCGAGAAGCTGTACTCAAAAAGTTTCTCACTCATGCTGATATCAGAGAAGTTCTCCTGAAGACAGGTAATGAGATGTTGGTTGAAAACTCCCCAACTGATTCTTTTTGGGGCTGTGGTGCTAATAAAAGCGGTCAAAACCATCTCGGTAAAACTCTCATGAGTGTGCGTGAAGAAATTCGTAATTTACTATCTTTAACGGTAATTTACGAATAATTTAATCAAAATAGTTACATCCAACATCAAGTCAAGCAATTAAACGGGGAATAGTCAAATTCCCCAGCCAAAAACATTAAAAAAAAATTACTAATAATTTAGTTATGGCTTTGAATAAATTTTAACTAATTGATTAATGGGCAAAAATATTAAAAATATTTTTTTAATTTAAAGAAATTATTCCAATTCTAAATTAAGTAAAATTACTGGAATAGTTTAATGATTGAGAATATAAAATTAGTAAATGTCAATGATTAAAAATTTCTTAACTTTAAACTTGAGATGATAGCTGAAAAGTATTTAATGATACAACGGTTTTATATCTCCCCTAAATCCACTTCACAAGGGCTATAGGGAACAAGCAAAATATCTGTTACTTTTCAAACATCCTCTAATCTATTTTCAAAAAGATTTGTAATACATGTATGCCCTTAGCGATGCATTAATAGCAAGAATTTCTTGAAATAGGATGAAAATCAAAGCATTGTAAGTTGAAAATTTCGATCGGGGACAAATATAAAAAAAATTATACTTCAGTCTTGGTGTATACAAACAATGACACGTAGGGATAAACCAAACGAGTTACAGCAAAACTTCGATCGAGAAAGTTTACTGCACCGGATGACAAAACAGATTAGGCGATCGCTCGACCTTCAAGAGATATTAACAACAACTGTTAGCGAAGTGCGCTTATTTTTGGGTGCAGATCGGGTGAAAATTTATCGCTTTGATGCTGATGGTAGTGGTGAAGTGATTGCAGAATCTATTCATAAACAACGTCTGCCATCCTTATTGGGTCAACGCTTCCCAGTTGATGATATTCCAGAAGCTGCTAGAGAGATGTTTTTGTTAGTGGGGCAACGTTCGATTGTCGATGTGGCAAATGAGAAGATCGGGCTATCGCCTCTACACTCAAAAGAAACTGGCAAACGTCTAGAAACTAATATCTACTATCGGCAAGTAGATCAGTGCCATATTCAATACCTCAAAGCAATGGGCGTGCAGTCTTCGTTGGTAGTACCAATTTTAGATTGCGACCCACAAGAACTATCGGCAAAGCCTAAATTGTGGGGATTGTTGGTAGCTCACCACAGTGAACCGCAAAAGATTTTGAAGGGGGAACTAAAAGTATTGCAGCAAGTTGCTGACCAGGTAGCGATCGCGATCGCTCAAAGTAATCTACTCACTGAAGCCCACGCCAAGCAAAAGCGAGAAGCTACTATTAATCGAGTCACCACATTATTGCATAAACTGCCGACAATCCAATTACAAGGAGCACTAGAAGAAGTTATTACTGCCCTCTGTGGAGTCGGTGGCAGGCTTTACATTGCAGAGAACCGAGAACTATACACTTGGGGCGACCAACCGACACTCCCCTACGAGTTAGATAACACTATTATCGAACAGCATCCCATCTGGCAAAACTGGATGGCTGAGTTTCAACAAGGTAATATTTGGGCAACTACTGACCTCTATAAAGAACCACGTTTGCGAGTTTTGGCTTTAGCATTCCGTTCTAGTGAAATTCGCGGACTCATGGTGATTCCGCTACATTACCGCGAAAAATTTATTGGTGTCTTAAGTATTTTTCGCTCTGAATTGGAAACGGAAATCTTGTGGGCGGGACGATGCGAACATAATCGGCGACAACTTTTACCCCAGCTTTCCTTTGAGGTTTGGCGAGAGCAAAAAAAAGGGCAATCACCTGAGTGGAAGTTGGAAGACATCTTTTTGGCACAAGCTTTATACGATCATTTCTCAATGGCAATTCAGCAGCAGCAGATGTATAAACAGGTACAATCCCTGAATGCCAACTTAGAACTGCGGGTGCAAGAGCAAACCTCTGAACTCGAAAAATCATTAATGTTTACCAAAGTCATCAAGCAAGTCACAGAGCATATTCGCCGCACATTGGACTTGCAAGCAACTCTGCAATCCATAGTTCAAGAAGTCCGTCCCCTGCTAAATTCAGACCGAATGCTGATTTTCCACCTGAAGACTCAATCAGTGATTGTGGAAGAGATTAATGGTAATTGGCAGTCAGTTTTAGGAGTGAATGCACCACCAGAATGCTTTCCTGATGATTATACCCGTTTATACTGTCAGGGTAGGATACGGGCAATTAACAACCTTTCAACGGCTTCTTTAAGTGATTGTCATCGAGAGTTTTTAGAGAGTCTGCAAGTGCAAGCAAACTTAATAGTTCCAATTAATATGGGTATGGAACTATGGGGCTTATTAATTGCCCATGAGTGTGAGGCTCCCAGAAATTGGCAGGATACAGAAATTGATTTATTGCAGCAGGTGGCAGATCAGGCTGCGATCGCAATTCAACAAGCACAACTCTACCAACAAACTTCACTAGCCGAAACTGAAGCCAGAAATCAAGCCACTCAGTTAGAGCAGACCCTATATGAACTCCAAGAAACACAGACAAGATTGATTCAGACCGAAAAAATGTCCAGTCTAGGACAGTTGGTGGCGGGTGTCGCCCACGAAATCAACAACCCCGTTAACTTTATTTACGGTAATCTGTGCCACGCCAGTGATTACACCGAACAACTCCTAGAAATTTTACGTCTCTACCAGCTATACTATCCCCATCCCCATAGTGAAATTCAAGCCGCGATCGAAGCGATCGATTTTGAATTTTTGGTAGAAGACCTGCCAAAAATCATGATCTCAATGCAAGTAGGAACCGAGCGCATTCGCTCAATAGTGTTGTCGTTACGCAATTTTTCTCGCTTAGATGAGTCTGAAAACAAGCGCGTTGACCTGCATGAAGGCATTGACAACACCTTATTAATTTTGCAACATCGGCTGAAAGGAAATGCTGAATTTCCACGCATTCAGATAATTAAAGATTATGGCAATATCCCACGGGTGGAATGCTATGCCGGTCAAATGAATCAAGTATTTATGAATATTTTCAGCAATGCCATAGATGCTCTGGAAGTAGGGCGTCGGGAGTGGCAAAAGCAGGGTGACAAGGAGAATAACTCATGCCCAATTCCAACTATCCAGATTTCCACTAAAGTCTCAGCAGACAACTATCGTCTGTTAATTCGGATTACTGACAACGGGCCCGGAATGAATGAAGAGGTGAAAAAGCGAATTTTTGACCCATTTTACACTACCAAGCCTGTGGGCAAAGGTACAGGATTGGGATTAGCAATCAGCTATCAGATTATTGTCGAAAAACATGGGGGAATAATGGAGTGCATTTCAGAACCTGGCAAAGGTACAGAGTTCTGGATTGAGATTCCCATCAAGCCTCCAGCCAAAATCGTTAACTAGCAATAGGAAGTGGGGAATGAGGACGCAGGCGAAGAATTACTTTTGGTGATTGACCAATGCTCAATTGTTAGTTTCAAAACTTAAAAATTGACCGAGAATTTTTAAATTCATCCACAAGATAGATGATAATTTTCTTAACATATAAGCTAAAAAATAGCTGTCAGCGATCCAGAGCGTGCAATATATTGAATTTGATTAAAAATCATTTAAAAGTAAAGTTTAGTTGCAAAATAAATCCCTCCCAGCTACAAGTGATAATCTAATAGTTAAAGCTAAGAAACAAGCTTCCCGTGGCAGATATAACAGCTGCGTTTGAAATGTTAGTAAGAGGTATAAGACGCTGTTTAACTTACATCTGTCTCGTCAAAATACAGCAACACCCAACGCGAAAACTGCTGTTTCCTCAAATCTAGAAGATTAGGGGGCACTGTAACTGATTTTCATTACTTGTTTACAAAAGCAATGGAAGTTAGTACATCCCTAACTACGATCGACAAAGAGAGGAGATAGTTCAGGGAGTAGAGGCTTGGGTGTTGTTGTGTTTAAAGAGAAGTCTGAAATAGGGACTCCTCTGGGTGTAAGATTATACGATGTTGAATAGTGAGAAACAGTTAAAATAGCGCCTTATGTCAATAATTGCGCTCAGAGCGTGGTATCTACAGGATTATGAGCCGATTCCAGAACTGGAAAAACGTCAGCCAGACATTCGCTTAAGCAAAAAAAGCCTGCTGAAATCAGCATTGCGAGCAGACTTTTTGGAAGACAGCGACGAAGTGAAAAAATCAACTTGGTTTGGGCGCTATTTGGAAGGGGAAAATATTGAATTTTATATTGAAGGTAGCGGCGGCTATTGCGTCTCTAACATTGACTTAATTAGTCATGAAATTTATTTCACTAAACAGGCGGTCTTGGCTCAGTTAGAACCAACAATTTTTTTATCCTATCAAACTGAGTATGGCGCAGCGACGAATATTCTCAAAGAAGAACTGCGAAAAAGTTTAAACAATTTAAACTTGCGATCGCGTCTTCCCCTAACATTAATAGAATCCTCTCGTCCTAGCGGTGCTACTTTCCGAATTAACCGCACAATCATGCGGAAAATCCGTAAGAGTTTGTTATTTATAGCTGACACCACCGCCATTGCTAGTATTGATGGTAAGGAAACGCCCCAATTAATTCCCAGTCCGAATGTCTGTATTGAGATTGGCTATGCTATCCAAAGTAAGCGGTCTGAACAGATTCTACTAGCGCAAATGCAACGCCCAGATTTTGAAGGTGAATTTCCCTTCGACTTACCGACACAGCAAATTTTGCAATTCCAAGACACTACAGAACTGAATAAAATCCTGACAGAGACGATTAAAAACCAGCTAGCACGATTCAAATTATTTTTTTGAGTAAGATATACAAGATAATACTTACTTACTAAAAATAAAACTATAGCACTCCTAAAACATGACTAGGCTCTATGCTAGGGCGTTAAAGGGAAAAAGAGCACACGGTGCTCGTCCAGACAAACGTGGTAAAAATATAACTATTATTGGGGCGATCGCAACCCGTGAGATTGTTGGTGCAATGAGTTTTAAAGGTGGAAATGATAAAAACGCATTTAAAACTTATATTAACCAAGTCTTAGTTAGTTTGGCGAAAGAGAGCATTCGACCGATGAAGCCTCCGAGGTGTACCCCGTATCCGCCTGCCGCCCGATACAAGCGGGTCGTCGTGCGGTCGCTGTGGTACGACGCCGATGGACTAACCGTCGAGGTGCAGGGGCCGGGGTTCGTGCTCGCCCGTGTGGTGTTCCGGCGGCCGGCCGGGTTCCGAGTGCTGGACGAGCGTGACCTGTGCGAATTCTGGGACAGCTACCACGCGGGCAACGGGTGGTTGTACGAGGTTCACGAGGGCGGCTGGCAGGAGTTGGAGTCGCACCGCCAGGACTTCAACTCCCCGTTGTGCTTCACCGGTCTGCGGGAGTTCCTGGTGGTTTGCGACCAGTGCGTCAGCGTACTGTCCGTCGAGCCGCCGGAGCTCATCAACTTGGGTGCAAACCCGGAACACCCGCTCGCCGACTGAGTGAAACTAAGGTATTTGAGCATTAGAAGAAGATTTTTGAGAAAACAAAGGCTGAAAGTATTGTTATTGCTTTAATTAAAATAAACGAACAGGTTTACTTTGCAGCTTAGAACTAATTGAACTTACCCGATCGACCACAGAAATCATGTATTTGTAATCTGGTACTTGTCCATTGGGTACATACCCCACTTCTTGAGCTAAATCTGAAGACGATTCACTCATGACTTTGCGGATAAATTCTTGACGGTTACGTTCTACATTCGGCCCAATCAAGACCACACCTAATGGTACATAGTGAGGGTCTTTAAATAGTATGCGGAATTCGGTTGGCGCCAACTGCGAACTATAGAGACTTAATTCCGCCTCAGAGACGGCACAGGCGATCGCTTTTCCTTGAGCGACCAATTCCAGTGCTGCTTGAGGTGTGGGCGCAAACAATATCTCAGCTAGTGTTGTACCATAAAGATTGTAAAGAGGAAAATAATATCCTGTTGCTGAACCCAACTGTCCTAAAGCTATTGTTTTGCCTTGCAATTGTTTCAAGTCAGTTATCGGATTATCTTTGCGAACAACGAAGATTGAACGTAAATTACTAATACCTATTAAAGGAAATAGAGGAACATATTGGTGACGTGCGATCGCAATAGCCGCTAAACCTGGTGGAGCAAATACCAATGACCAAGCACGAGCATCAAGGCGCTCAACCGCTCTATTTTCATTAAAAACAGGCTCTAATTGAATATATGAGTTTGTTTTTTCACCTAAGTAACTATTAAATTTAGCATATTGATTAATTATCTGTTCGCCTCCACCATAGTTGATTACACCAATAGTTAACGTGCCCTCAACCCCATTTCCATTTTGTGGTTTGCAGGCAGCAAATGTAAAACCTAGTAGATGAAACAGAAATAAACGACGGGGAAATCGCACAAACATCACTAATTATGGTTAAGGAAATAATTTGGCTTTCAGGACTAATTTAGATAAATTTTACTGCTGCTTAAAGGGGTTCTATTGCAGTAAAAAATTAATATTTATTTAGATATTGTTAAGATGCTTTCTAACAGGTATAAATAAATATTAGACAAACTCACAGATCGCCTTCGTTGCTTAGGTTATGTTAAACAATATTACGTTAAAAAACTTAAAAATAGGTGCTAAATTTAACTTGCTTTTAATATTAGTTTTCATCATCAGTATTTTGGGAAGTGGCATTGCCTTATCCAGTGTACTTCAAGGGAGAGCGCAAAATGAAGTAAGTTCTCAAGCGCAGATTCTCATCCAAATGGTGAATGCAGTTAGAGATTATACACAAAATCGTATTGATCCCTTATTAGAACCTAGATTAGATACTAACCCAACATTCATACCTGAAGTAGTACCAACTTTTTCCTCTAAAGAGGTTTTTGAAAATTTTCGTAAAAAGCCTGAATTTCAAAACTTTTTTCATAAGGACGCAACACTTAATCCAACCAATTTAGCGGATAAAGCTGATAATTTTGAAACTCAACTTGTGGAGCGTTTTCGCAACGAACCTAATACTTTAGAAATTACAGGCTTTCGTAAATTGTCAGAAGGCGAAGTCTTTTACATTGCACAACCACTAAAAATTACACAAGCGAAATGTTTGCGATGCCATTCTACACCAGATCAAGCTCCTAAAAGTCAGTTGCTAAATTATGGCTCGGAAAATGGTTTTGGCTGGCAACTCAATCAGATTGTTTCTGCTCAAATTATCTCTGTTCCTTCTCAAGATATTTTTGCCAATGCCACACGGACTTGGATATTGATAATGGGACTTTTAATTGCGATCTTTGCGCTCGTAGTTTTCTTAATTAACTTCTTAATTACAAAATATGTGATTCAGCGCATCAGAAGAATAGAGAAAATAGCTCAAAAAGTTAGTATTGGTGATATGAGCGCTGATTTTGAAGAAAGTTCTCATGATGAAATTGGCGGGTTAGCAGAAGCATTTAATCGGATGAAAGCTAGCTTGAAAATAGCTCTGGAAATGCTGAACAATTAAGGCTAATAATCCGTAATTCACGAGAGATAAAAACGCAATTTCGAGAACATCAAGAAAGTAAGCGTTGCTCAAATTGCAAAGCTTTTTGAGGTTCAGGGATTTGCGATCCTAAAATTTTCACAAATTCTGCACGAGAGATTTGTCCAGCAGATTTAATAGCTTTTTGCACTAGAAACTTAGCTATCGGGCCAATTAAATCAGCCAACTCACGTTCGCACTCTTCCAGAAATTTTTCACTGATGACTTGAGATTCTTGGTTTGGTAAATTATTTGAGTTAATACCAGATTGGTCAGCTTTTACAGTAAGTTCTTGTAAGAGAGTAGATTGTTCTAGTAGAAATGTTGTTTTCTTCTTAAAATCAATTTGTTGATTTTCTCGAAGATGAAGGGCTAATTGACTAATTAATTCTTCCAAATTGGACGCTGATGCTGCAACTTGTCGTAGTAATCTTGAGGCGATGGGGCCGACAAATTCTAAAAGAATTGTTTCTAAGCGGTTGTAACTTTCCCCAGACAGAATAGAAGCAGTCGGATACCCAATTGAGTTTTGTTGAGAAAGCGAAGTTTGAGGTGGTTGTGTAAAATCTGGTACTTGAAGCGATCGCGCTTCTACCTGGTAATCTTGACGATTGTATTCTTGCTGTTTGGGTGTCGAAGATGGTAGTTGAAGCGATCGCGCTTCTTTTGTAATATCGAGATCCTTAAGCACGTGTAAAACTTCAGCCGCAGACTGATAGCGCTGTTTAAAATGATGTAGCACCATTTTAGATAGCACAGATGCCAACTCAGAACTGACATTAGCTTGATGCTGCCAAGAAATTTCTCCTGTATCTGGGTCTTCTTCAAAGTTTATCGGATGTAATCCTGTCAGCGATTGTATACCAATAATGCCCAAGGAATAAATATCACTGTTGAGGCGGGGCTTACCTTGTCCCTGTTCTGTAGACATATATCCGGGAGTACCAATAATAATAGTAGCTCCCGTGTGCCCTGTAATTGTGAGCAGTTGAGTTTGGACTTGTTTAACAGCGCCAAAGTCAATCAGCACTAACTTACCGTCTTGTTGCCGCCTAATTATATTGTCCGGTTTGATATCTCGATGAATAACGTTGTGGCTGTGAATAAATTGTAGAATACCCAAAATTTGTTGCAGTAGTTGAATGACTCGATCTTCTGGCCAACGTTGATTGGGGAATAGTTCCGCTTTCAGGGTATGTCCTTCAATGAACTCTTGCACCAAGAAGAACTGTTGGTTTTCTTCAAAATAGGCTAAAAGCCGAGGAATTTGGTCATGGTAGCCCAGTTGTTCTAGTGTTTCTGCCTCACTAGTAAATAGCCGTCTGGCAGTTTTGAGAAATTCAGGACTACGAGTGACGGGCTTAAGGTGTTTGACAACGCATTTTGGGAAACCTGGCCGATGGGTATCTTGGGCTATGTAGGTTTGACCGAATCCACCTCCACCTAATATCTGGAGGACTTGGTAACGTCCGTCTAATAATTGTCCTAACATTGTGTTACAAGCCTTAATTCCTCAAATTAATCTTGACACAACTACCAGCTTTGGTAAGGTTTGTTCAGACAGAAAGTAGGTAGTGGCAAAATTTCGAGCAAGGTTTTTTGTTTTTTAAGGATTGCATTATAAGTTTATGACTAACTAAACTCCAGATCGGCTTGCAGGCATATTATTGTTGAAGCTTTAATAATTCCTCAGAAATCGCCAGTGCCTCAGCTTTTGAAGTAGTTGTTGGTTGAGAGACTACGCTAACTTTTCCTAATTGAGTTTTATTGACAAAATAGGTTATTCCCCGAAAGCTCAATTTATAGGCTACTGGTGCTAGAGAAACTTCTGCCAATTTAGAATTTGGATCGACACAATAGTTAACACCACGGTACATCAAATTATAAACTGGCCCAATTTGAGGAACTGGTTGAAACGGCTGTTCTGTTTTTTTGCTGCCAACTTTGTTTTGGTTATATTCGTAGCTTAGACCACGATAGTAAAGTTTCATAATTTTCGCCTCCTGAATAACTGTTTTTCAACAATGTCAATGACTTATCAGATGTTGATTAGAGAGTTATGCAAGAGCTAAGGTAGACTTACACTTTTTTAAGGAACTGCTTAAAGGATTAGGCGTCTAGAGTGAAGAGTCATTGGGCATTGGGCATTGGGCATTGGGCATTGGGCATTGGGCATGGGGCATGGGGCATGGGGAAGAGACAAGGTAGACAAGAAAAAAGGAAAAGACTTGTTCAATAATTCCCCCTTGTCCCCTTGTCTCCCCTGCTCCCCTGCTCCCCTGCTCCCCTGCTCCCCTGCCCCCTGCTCCCCTGCTCCCAACCTCCCGTATGCTTACCCTTTTCATTCGGGGGTTACGTGGTTAACAATGGGTTGAATGTTTTTTAAATGATTCAACTTTATGGCTAGAACCGCAAATGAATATGCCGTATACCTCCTACTGGAAAGCGGCCACCGAGAAGAAGTACGTTTTCCTACTATTCAAGAGTTTCAGAAATGGTATAGCGGCGAACTTGTGCCAAAATCTGCTTCTAATGACTTTATTAGCGTACCGATCAAAAATATTCAAGGGGAATATATGGTAGTACGCCCTTCTCGGATTGTGGCAATCCGGGTAGAACCTATTTTTAGTTCTAGTGTTGAAAGATTCAACTAAATGATGAGAAAAACCCTTGCTTTGCTTTCCTTGAGTCTAGGAATTGCCCTCGTAAACCCGCTCTGGTCGGCTGTTGCTCAGGTTCCTAACTTACTGCCTTTGCCACTACCGACGACTCCCGATCTTCCACCTATACCAATACCAATCGCTCCTGAGATCGCGCCGCCGCTAAAACCAATCACTATCGAAAGCGATTGTACACTCCGGCCGACTTGCTTGGGTTGGGATGAGCAAATTTGGGGTCAAAGAGGTAAAATAGGCGATCGCAAAGCGTTATTAGCTTCCATTGATAACAGTTTGCTTTATCTAACAAAGGGTGATGCGATCGCAGCATATCAAAACTATCCGATCAAGGAAATCACTCTCGATCGCGTCCGCCGGAGTTTGCTGCGTTTCCGCCAACTGGTTGTCAGTTCTAAGTCAGCAGCCCAACTACAAGCTGCTGTCAGTCGTGAATTTGTCTTCTACCAGTCCGTGGGCAATGATGGCAAGGGTACTGTTAAGTTCACTGCTTACTACGAACCTGTTTACACCGCTAGCCGTGTCAGAACTGCAATCTATAAGTATCCTCTTTATCGGCTACCACCTGATTTCAGCCAATGGCCCAAACCCCACCCAAAACGAATTGATTTGGAAGGGAAAGATGGTTTAAAAGGGAATAAGAGCAAATTACGCGGTTTAGAATTGCTTTGGTTTCGCGATCGCCTAGATGCATACATGGTACATATCCAAGGTTCTGCCCAAATTAAATTAACTAATGGCAAGACAACATCAATTGGCTATGCCGGCGGCACTGATTACCCTTGGACTAGTATCGGCAAAGAATTAGCCAAAGATGGCAAACTTCCCCTGGAAGGATTAACAATGCCACGTTTGATTGCTTATTTCCGACAAAAGCCCCAAGAATTGAACAATTATCTACCGCGCTGGGAACGATTTATTTTCTTCCAAGAAACAAGCGGTAGAGGTGCTACTGGTAGTATTCATGTGCCAGTAACAGCAGAACGTTCCATTGCTACAGATAAGTCTCTCATGCCACCGGGAGCGTTAGCCCTGATTTACAACTCATTTCCCTATCCTGCCAGTGGTGGCAAACTCCAGAGGCGTACTGTCAGCCGCTTTGTGCTTGACCAGGATACAGGAAGCGCCATCAAAGGGCCGGGCCGGGTGGATTATTTCATGGGGTCTGGTAAACTAGCGGGCGATCGCGCTGGTGTCACAGGCGGTAATGGTTCATTATATTATTTGCTGCTCAAAGAATAAAGTTAGAAGTTAGAAGTTAGGAGTTAGAAGTTAGGAGTTATTAATTCAAAACTCATCACTCATCACTCCTAACTTTTCACTTTCCTTAATACGGCGGATAAGCAAAATCATCTTCATCAGCATAAACGTAAGAGTTGGAAACTCCTGCCATTGCCAATTTAGGGGTTTCTGATTTTACAGGTTCCTTGCCAAAATCTTTGTATTCTTCAAAAGTCTTACAAATCATTGCAGACTCCAGAGCATCGGAAGCAATTAAATATTGCGTTAAAGTCCCTACGGTGGGATGTTTATAGTCCACAGTTGAAGCTACCAAAACTGTATTTGGTTCAATTCCTCTTTCTTCACACTCAACGATCGGACAAAAAATCCCGTGAGCGTGGAACAAAGGCCCTTTTGGTGTCAAAGGTTGCTTGCGGTAGATAGCATAAGCTTTTTCTAGTTCAGCCACGAATCCACCTACTACTCTGCCTTGTTGATATTCGCAGTAGGTTTTGCTGAAACTCGCTCCGGCTGCACCATTGAGAGTTAGTTGTAGTGGTGATTCATGTAAAAACTTTTTATTCTCACCCACTAGAAAAATTAGATAGCGAGTAAAGGTTTTAAATTTAAGTTTGTCGGCTAAAAAAGCATCATAATTATCTTTGAGCGTACCCAGTTTTAGACCACTTTCTCGGTCTTTAACAGACAATGGCCCCCGGCGCACTATGACCAAGCGTGGAGTAGCGCTAATAAAGACTGTTTCTACTCCAGAGCTAAATTCATGCTCAACTTGCTGCCAATTATCATCTGGTACAAAGCCGACAGCATTGGCATTATCCAGCTTAATCGCCAAACCGTGAGATTGTATACCATCTGTGCCATACCGAGGATTAATCATCTGACACCAGGGAAGGACTTGCGAAGGCGGTGCATTGAATTTTTCGTCTTCAAAGTCAAAATTAGCAGATGCTTTCATCGTTTTAGGCTATCAAAGTGTTTTATTGAACAAGGCGATCGGCAGGGCGCACAGGAAAAAAAAGCCAGTTATATGCTTTGGTTCCCAAAGTTTAAGAACATTAAACTGACGTAGTATTTTTTCTAGAGTAAGACAGAATCAATCTATGTTGCAATCCCTGTTTAGTTTTTTATAGCAAGGGACTGGGGATAAGGGGTAATGGGGACTGGGGACTGGGTGAAAAGCCTTTTTGTGTCTAAGTTTTATCGTCTGTTGATGTCCTAACCACCAAAGCTTGTGCTATAACAACAAATTCTTTCTTTGGCATCTGTCTATCTAAATGCGATCTACTTTTTGTTCCTCTCGTGGTTAAATTCAAATCAGCAAATTACTGTAAACTTAAAGCCGCGAGAGTTTTCAAATCAGGCACTTCTAAATCAGGTTGAGTGACTGCTGGTAAACTCGCACTAACCCCTTGTTCTGCTCGACGATTTACCCAGACTGTTGATAATCCTAGAGATTTGGCTGTGACGATATCATGATATACACTAGCAGCAACGTGTAATATCTGCTCTAGCGGCAAATCAATTCTCTCAATAGCCAGTCTGAAGTTGTTGAAGGCAGGTTTGTAGCTTTTTGCCTGTTCTGCTGTGATTACCTCGTCAAATTCCACCTCCAAGTGCTTTGCCGAGAAAGCAAAGAGATCGTCATCTACATTTGAGATAATTACCAGCTTAAACTTTTGCTTTAAAGTTCTAAGTGCCTCAACTGTATCGGGGAAAGGCAGCCAATGCTGAATCGAATCGGCAAGTGAATTTAGTTCGTCAGCAGTTGGCTCAAAGCCAAATCGTTCACCAAATTTCTGAACTACTCTTTGCAAAACTTCTCGATATTTGATATATTCTCCAATTTCGAGTTCTGCTTCAAATTCAGCAAAAATATCAAGAATTTGCTCGTCATCCAAATTAGTGTTATGTGCCAGCAGAAATGGCTTTAGCACCCCTAAGATGCCATTTTCCCAATTAATTAGGGTTCCGTAACAATCGAAAGTTAAAGCCTTATACTGATTTAATTCAATCACTTTTTTATACTCCAAAGCTTGATTGATAGCGTTCAGTTTTCACAAACCAAAAGACGGATGAAGTCGTCCGCGTTGGCGCAGTCCGCACTTCGACACCTTTCGGCTTCTCTACGAGACGCTACGCGTTAGCGGAGCTTTCGCTTTAGCGAGACGCTCAAGGCAAGAAGCTCAGTGGCCACCGCAGGCATCGCCACATCCACTGTTCTCGAAGTCTCTAAACATTTTTTCTATATCAGAGCAATGCGGAACTTATAGGTTGCTCAAAGATTGGCGAAGTGAACCGCCAAGGTAGTTTTACTGTTATACCTGCGTTAAAAGCAGTACTCACCGAAGTTGTATGGGCGTTATCCAAACAAATTTATATTACATTGATAATACAAGATTACTAAGTTTAGGTGTGGGATAATAGTTATTCCAAAAAGGAAATTATTCCTAAGTATAATTTGTATGGATGTGAAATTTCAGGATACACAAGCAAATACCACTAAACAATTAAATTCAAGTAAACAGCCATCTAATAGCAAGCCATCTGAAACTTTTTCGGTAGCGGAGGCAGTGGTAAAAATCCTGGAAGATATGGGGGTGCAGTATGCCTTTGGTGTTTCGGGAGGTGCGATCGCGCCAGTGTGGGCTGCACTACATCAAAGTTCTATCCAGGTGCTGCACTTTCGCCATGAAGCTGGAGCCGCTTTTGCAGCTATTGAGGCGTATTTTGCTAGCGATCGCCCAGTTGTGGTATTCACTACAACTGGTCCAGGGATTACCAATGCATTAACTGGCTTGTTTGCTGCACGTTGGGAAGGTGCTAAAGTTATTCTTCTGTCGCCTTCCACATCGGCATCGCAGCGTGGAAGGTGGGCATTCCAAGAAACCAGCACTTACACCATGCCTAGTGAGGGACTGTTCACATCAGAACCACTGTTTCATTATGCGACGACTCTCGAATGCAGCGATGAACTGTCAAAAGTTCATCGACGGTTGGCACTTGGTATAGCCCGACCAGATGGTTTTGTCGCACACTTAAATATCTCGACTAATATCCAAACTAGTTCAGTTAAGACATCATTGCCACAAGTGGCTTTCTCTTTTGCTCCCGCAGCCGTAAATGAGGAAACTATTGCAGAATGTACGCGGTTGCTTTCAGAAGGACCATTTGCCATTTGGGTCGGCTTTGGTGCGCGGGGTGCAGCAGCAGAAATTCGTCAGCTTGCAGAAGCAACGGGAGCGGCGGTAATGTGTTCGCCTCGGGGCAAAGGCATTTTTCCCGAAAACCATCCTCAATTTGTTGGTGTTACAGGTTTTGCCGGAGATACGTCAGTTTTAACGTATATGCAAGAACAACGACCTTTACGAGTGTTGGTGCTAGGAACGCGCCTCAGTGAATGGACTTCGTTCTGGAATTTTGCAATGATTCCAAAACGAGGGTTCGTGCATATCGATATCGACCCAGAGGTTCCAGGAACTGCATATCCATCTGCCGAAACCTTTGCCATTCAGTCCGATGTGGGAATGTTTGTAAAGGCACTGCTAAAGAACTTTCCACAACACCCAAATCAGTTAACAGAAATGTTGCTGCCTTGTTCTAAGCCTGTAATACTTAATCCACGCGCAGAGGGCCCAGTGCGACCGGAAGTACTCATGGATGCAATTCAACGGCAAATAGTTGAAGGAAGCGATGCGGTTGTCATGGCTGAAGGAGGAAACTCGCTAGCTTGGGCAATTAACTTACTGCGATTTGCCAAACCAGGTCGTTTCCGAGTCAGTACCAGGTTTGCATCTATGGGTCATTTCGTCACAGGCGTCGTGGGTGCTTCACTGGCACGCAATGGTAAGACCGTCGCCATAGTTGGAGACGGTGCCATGCTAATGAACAATGAGATAAGCACGGCTGTAAGATACCAGATCGCTGCCGTTTGGATTGTACTAAACGATGGGCGCTATAGTATGTGCGACCAGGGGATGACTTTGCTAGGCTTCCAAGGTGTAGATGTAGAGATTCCGCAGGCGGATTTTGTCAAGATAGCTTGTGGAATGGGAGCTGACGGCATCCGCGTTGAAACAGAACCTGAAATCCAGGCAGCTTTGGAGAAAGCGATCGCCTCGACCTGTCCGTACGTTGTTGACGTAGTAATTGACCCAACCCGGCTTGCACCAATTAGGAGTCATGTTGACAATCTGATTGCACAAGGTGCTACGAATTACTAAGAGGAGATTTTCATAGTGCATCATTCAGTAGGTATTCGCGCGATCGCAGTTAGTTTTCCCAGTATCAGACGTACAAAAGATTATTACAGAGAGAAATACCCAGATATAGTTGCTCAAGTCGAGGAAAAAAGCTTGGGAAGGTTGTTTTCGCTTGCTGGCTCTACCCCCAGCAACGAGTTTGATTTGGAGATGTTGCCATATCTGTCAGATCCTTTTCGTGGTACTGTCGAACAGCGGGTACTTGCTCCAGGTGAATCATCGCTGATGCTAGAAGAGCGTGCAGCTCGTGATGCTCTCAAAGCAGCGAAGCTTAATCCTGAAGAAGTCGATCTCATGCTCGTAGCCTCGATTTGGCCCGAACAAATCGGATTTGGTAATGCCGCCTTCCTTGCCCAAAAACTGGGACTGCAAGGCGCTGCATGGAATCTTGATGGAGCGTGTGGTGTTACCCCGGTAGCATTGCAAACTGCTTGTGCTCTAGTACAAGCAGGTGAGTACCGCAATGTACTGGTAGTAATTTCCTGCACTTACTCTCGCTTTGTCGATGAGGAAGATACTGTTTCCTGGTTTCTCGGTGATGGTGCTGGAGCCTTCGTTGTCGGTTCAGTCAAACCTAACCAAGGAATACTCAGTACAAAAACTGTGAATACAAGTTGTTTCTGTGACTTATTAACCTTAAATATTAGAGAAAACAAGCAAGGCAATCCACAAATTCGGATGCAGTTGAACAAGGACGCAAAAAATGCGCTCAGTGAAGAATCGACTCAGCTTTTACGTACCTGTTGCGAAGGTGCTATCTCGGCAGCCGATTTAACTCTCGATCGAATTGACTTTTTCCTTTTCAATACAGCCACAGCTTGGTTTTCAAGCTTCTGTGTACGTGTACTTGGTATTGACTCAGAGCGCACCCTTAATCTCTACCCTCTGTACGCTAATATTGGGCCGGTACTTACTGTAGCCAATCTTTATCACGCTGCACAGATGGGTAAAATTCGTGAAAATGATTTGGTTCTCATTTATGGCTTTGGTGCAGCAGGAGTCGCCTCTGCAAGTGTAATGCGTTGGGGTAACGTGGCGCTAGGTCTTGTTCCAAATCAGGGCGAATCTGAATCAGCACTGAAAAGTTCTTTAGATCGTAGCTTCACTTTTTGTTAAAGTTATCTATCAAGATTTAAAGCATATCCAGTAGTCGATCGTGCAAAAACAAATTTTGGCGGCGGGCTTTTACCTGTTATTTTTGATATTTCCGCTCAAAGTCTCGGCAAAAGATTATGACGAGATTTATGTTTTTGGAGATAGCTTTTCCGATACGGGTAATGTATTTAATGCAACTAACGGAATCGTTCCCCCAAATCCACTTTACTTTAATGAACGTTTTTCCAATGGTTCGGTTTGGGTGGAATATCTCGCCTCCGATCTAGGGATAACTTTCAATCCGAAGACCAACTTTGCCTTTGGTGGCGCAACTACAGGATTGAAGAATATCGGAATCAGCACTCTACCAGGATTACAACAACAAATCAACAGCTTTACAACAGCAAATCTGTCTGCCGATCCAAACTCCCTTTACATTTTGTGGGCGGGTGTTAATGATTATTTAGATTACTTTTTCCAAGGCACTCCCAACCCTACCCAGAGTGTGACAAATTTATCAACGGCGGTAAAATCGCTTGCTGCTGTTGGAGCTAGAGATATTATGGTGTTGAATCTGCCAGATTTAGGAAAGTTTCCAGTTACAAGTGGCAATAGTCAAATTTCTAGCTTACTTAGCACTTTTACCAGTAAACATAATTCCAGCTTGACTACAAACCTCAAACTTTTGAGTCAGGAACTAAACCCTAATGTCAACATTATTTCTCTTGATGTTAATTCTCTTTTTAATCGGATTATTGCAAAGCCGGAGGAATTCAATCTTACAAATGGAACTGACTCGTGCATCGGAGATTCACCAGTGGTGCCTATTGAAATTACCACACAGCCAGTTATGTGTATCCCAGACAAGTTTTTGTTCTGGGATGAAGTCCATCCTACGACTGCCACTCATCAGCTAATCGGAAAATTAGCGTTTTCGGCCCTTGAGCCAGTGCCTGTCCCTGAACCTTCTGCTGTGTTAGGAGTCTTAATTGGTGTAGGTGCAGTATCGCTACAGAAACGCAAATAGTTCAGTTAGTGCAAAACAAAGCAATCAAAAGGGAAGGAACACACCTATGACAGGTCTATTAGATGGGAAAGTCGCGCTGGTTACAGGGGCCTCATCAGGTATTGGTCGGGCGAGTGCGATCGCATTTGCCAGTGCTGGAGCAAAAGTTGTGGTTGCTAGTCGTCGGCTCGTCGAAAGTGAGGAGACTGTGCGCCTGATAAAAGAGATCGGAGGTGAAGCTATTTTTGTTAAGACCGACGTTTCAAATGCTGCTGAAGTGGAGGCACTGGTCGATAAAACTGTAAAAACTTATGGTCGTCTAGACTGCGCTTGCAATAATGCTGGGATTGGAGGCAATCCCGGCTTAATCACTGATGATATCTCAGAAGAAGACTGGGATCGTCTGGTTAACGTAAATCTTAAAGGAACGTGGCTCTGCCTCAAGTACGAAATCAGGGCGATGCTCAAACAGAACAGCGGGGCGATCGTAAATGTGGCTTCTGTCGGTGCTGTCGTTGGTGTACCTGGTTATGCCATCTACTCAGCCACAAAGGGCGCAGTCATTACCCTAACTAGAACCGCAGCAATAGAATATGCTAAATCTGGTATCCGAGTCAATGTCGTGAGTCCAGGTGCTACGGAAACTGATATGCTAGCTAGTCTTCCCGTAGATTTAATTGCTCAACTTCCAACAGCGCATCCAATAGGGCGTATTGGCAAGCCTGAAGAGATTGCAAAAACGGTGGTTTGGTTGTGCTCAGATGCGACTTCCTTCATCACGGGTCATAATATGATGATTGATGGAGGATATACTGCACAGTAAGGCAGGGTAGATGAAGGTCAAGGTAGCAAGTTCGCAATTTTACTTGCTTCAGAAACATCTATCTTATCAACAAAAAGTGTATAATTTGAGTGCATCTCAAGAGATTGAATCAAGATATTGAATGAAGAACAAATGAACAATCACTGTAGTAGTACTAAAATACTATCTATCTTGATGCTCAACCGCTCCTAAAGCTTTTAGAGTGGTAATAGTCGCCAAAGTTACACCTGTAATAGCAGTAACGTTCATGGCTTCATAAGGTCTAGAGCTAAAAAGAATTTTCAGGCATTCACCTGTCAATATATCCCAAAGCTTAATTGTTCCATCTTCACTACTACTAGCTAAAGTATTACCTTTAGGATTAAAAGCAACTGACCAGGTTAACTTAGTGTGTGCTGATAAAGTTTTCTCGCAGTTGCTTGTGCTGACATCCCACAGCTTCACAGTTTGGTCACCGCTACCACTTGCTAATGTACAACCATCCATACTAAAAGCAGCGGAATATACGCAATTAGTATGCCCATACAAAGTTTTAAGACACAATCCGGTGCTAACATTCCATAGTTTTACTGTTTGGTCACCGCTGCTACTTACCAATGTTGTACCATCAGGACTAAAAGCAACTGACCAGATCCAGTCAGTATGACCTTGCAGAATCCGCAAACATTGCCCAGTAATAACATCCCACAGCCTTACTGTTTGATCGTGACAACCGCAGACTAATGTATGACTGTCTGGGCTGAAAGCAACTGACCATACCCGATGAGTTTGTCCCTCCAGAATCCGCAAACATTGCCCAGTGCTAACATCCCACAGTCTTATTGTTTGGTCTTCACTACCACTGGCCAGCATCGTGCCATTAGGACTAAAAGCGACTGATAATATTCTATTACTATGTCCGTGCAAAGTTTTAAGACATTTACTGGTGTTAATATCCCATAGTTTCACCGTTAGATCCTCACTACCACTAGCAAGGATGCTACCGTTTGGGTTAAGAGAAACTGATGTAACCCGATTACTATGCCCCCGCAATGTTTTAAGGCATTGACCAGTGCTGGCATCCCATAACCTCACCGTTTGGTCACTACTACCACTAGCCAGCATGGTGCCTTGGGGATTGAAGGTAACTGACCATATCCCATTACAGTAACCTTGGAAGGTCTTGAGGCATCCACCTGTACTCAAATCCCACAGCTTAACCGTTTGGTCATCACTACCACTCGCTAGCGTTGTACCATTAGGATTAAAGGCAACTGACCACACCTTGCTACCATGTCCTTTCAAAGTCTTGATGCATCCACCTGTACTCACATCCCATAGCTTAACTGTTTGGTCATCACTCCCACTTGCCAACTTACGACCATCTAAACTAAAGGCAACTGAATTTATTAAGTCAGTATGACCTTGCAGAATTTGAAGACATTGACCACTGCTGATATTCCACACCCTTAATGTTTGGTCATGACAACCACTAGCTAGCGAACCATCCAAGCTAAAGGCAACAGACTGCACCCTATGGGTGTGTCCCAGCAAGGTTTTGATACATTGACCAACGCTGATATCCCATAGTTTCACCGTGTGATCGTCATTTCCACTTGCAAGTATTGTACTATCAGGACTAAATGCGACTGCCCACACCCGACTGGATACCTGTAGAATCTTAATGCATTGACCGCTGCCGACATCCCACAACCTCACCGTTGTGTCTTCACTGCCACTTGCCAGCATTTTACCATCCGAACTGAAGGAAACAGACCATATTCCACCGCTATGACCTTCTAAGGTTGCGAGGCATTGCCCACTGCTAGTATCCCACAGCTTCACTGTTTGATCGTCACTGCCACTAGCGAGAACACAACCATCGGGACTAAAGGTAACTGGCCAAATCCAACCCTTGTGCCCCTTGCAGGTAAGCAGTTGTTTTCCATCCACAACCTGATACAGGCGAATCTCATTATTAGTATCTCCTGTCGCTAAAAATTTTCCATCAGGGCTGAATGCCACTGAGTGAATCCCCCCTATGGTTTCAGCAAAAACACATTTACTTAGATTGGCATGAGCAAAATTTACATTGTGTAAATTTACGTTGCGTAGGTCTGCTTGCCAAACAGTCAGATAAGAAAAATCATAGCCACTTAGATCCGTCTCTAAATAACAAAGCAGATTGAGAATATTGCCAGCCGTATACCCTGGTTCTAGCGGAGATTCTTCTCGCAGTGTTGCAAGAATTTGAGTTAACTGACTTTCAATATTTTTTTTGCTTCTTAAGTCGTAAAGCAAGCCATCTATGACTGGTTTAAGGATAAGGCGAACCTGAATATCTTTAACATAGTCTTTACCAGTCGCCTTTATCAAAGCATGACGCCTAAACAAATCAATATTCTGAGTAACAATTTCTTCACAGACTTCTTCTATCAATCTACTAGTCATATACTCCATGACTACAGGCTGAAGTGTAAATAGTGCTTTACTTTTTTCAATCAACGTAGGCGTTGGCATTAGCGTACCCCTACGGGAAAGCAAGCTACGCGCAGGGTCTCGTAGAGAAGCCTTCTCAATTAGCGATCGCCTTCCTAAAGATTCTACAGCCTCTAGTAATTTTGCTGGTGCTACTGGTGATATAATATCATTTCGCAATTCTGGAAGTGCCATTGGCTCACGATTAATCGCTAGCCAATACATTATTTCCTTTTCTAAATCTGACAAGCGCTCAAACTGCTGCTCTAAGATATCGCGAATGTCTCCAAAAACAGCCGTGTCTTGTTGCAAAAAGTCACTCATATTACCATCAAAGATATCTTGAATGGTTGTGGCAACTATCTTTAAAGCTAATGGATTGCCTGCGTAACGTTCAATCATTAATTTCCATTCATCCTCTGCTGCCGATAGCCCCTTGAGCTTTAAAATTTCTTGCCCTTCGGCTACCTTCAATCCACTCAGTGGCAATGAGCGAACAGGTAGTGCTTGTCCTTCCAAAAATGCTATTTCTCTGGGTTTTTCACGACTAGTCAGCACTAAGCAGCTTTGGTGATTTGCTTCTCCCACCCGTCTTAAAAGCTCACCATATTCCTCATATCCTTCTCGATAAAGTCCGGCGCGGCTACCACTGCGGAGAATTGATTCTGCATTATCAAGGAATACTAAACAGCGATAATTTTGTAAATAATAGAGTAGTCGCGATACGCGATCGCTAAAACTTTCTGGTAAGTTACTTTCTGTTTCCTGTTCGTCAGATAAAAATTGAATTAAGTTACCTAGAATAATTTTAACAGGTGGTGCTTCTCGTAGCGATCGCCAAATCACATACTCAAAGTTGTCCTGAATTTTTTGAGCAAACTTGACAGACAGTGCTGTTTTTCCAATACCTCCTATTCCCAAGAGTGCAACCAATTGGCAGTTCTCATTAAGAATCCATTGCTCTAATGTAATAAGTTCTTCTACACGCCCATAAAAAGCGGAGTTAAAGATAGCCTCTCCCCAATCTAGACGAGTATTTGAGCTTGAATAGTCACTTTTATCTATTTTTAAGTTAAAAACGGAAAAAAGCTTCTCAATAGTCTGTTTGTCAACTCCTCCCTCCCGATTCAATACTTTCGAGATAGTAGCGGAATATAAACCAGAACGTACACTCATTTCTTCAAGAGTATACCGATTTCCAAAATTTTCTTTTGCTTCTAACTGATGCTTTGCTTCTTTAATTTTTTGTAAACCCTTGGTAGTAAGTGCAACGCCACGCTTACGTCTCCAATTCTGTAAAGTCATGTATTAACTCACTGTTCGTTTAATCACTTTTTATTAAAAGGAATTATCTACTAGGTTGTTATAGATATAGGGTAATAGCCATAACAAACGAATAATCTTATGTTGCAGAAGATTTAAAATAGGCATATTACCAAAATAAATAGTAATAAAAGCTACCTTTATCATCCACTCATCTCGGTAATTCAACGCTGCTTGCTCAACAGACTATCTGGACTGTAGGACATTGCTAACATCATCTTTTTAGCCGAAAGCTTCTTACATTTGGTGAGGGTAGATTTATTACGTATGGTATTAGTAATTTAATACCTAATATTCTCAGTAATATTTTTGGGAGTAAAGCTTAAGTTCAATCTCAAAATCCCGATTTTCACTGGTAAATACAGCTCAAAATTGGCAATCTTGATAAGGAAAGTTTCTATATATCTAGCTTATCAATCAATGAATAAAACTGCTGCACTTAAATTTCCCCGTTTGACCACCTCCAGTCAAAAAAGAGCGCTTAAGCGAATCACTATCAATTTGACATCCGATGAAGCTCAAAACCTTGAAAAGTATTGTGAACAGACAGGCAAACTAGCAATAGACGTGATTCGAGAACTCATTCAAGCTTTGCCTTGAGCTGCCCAACGTTGACGCCAAGTCTGAAAAGCGGTATTCCAGAAGAGTTATAGCTAAAGTAGAAGTGCAGATTTGGACAAAGGTTTCCAATTTTACTCTGATGTGAGTAATTGCAGGAGCAGTAATCATATATTAGATCCTCACAACTGTATATTTGCTACCTCAATGCTATTGTTTGTGGCGAAAATTTTAAACAATATGGGTTAGAGATTATTTTCTGACGAAGATGACGACACAATATAGTCACTGAACCAAAAAAAATATTCTCTCACTCCTCATTGTGCAACTCAATAATAGCGCTCATGTTATCTTCTTTTTGGCACGCTGCGCTCATTACTGCGAGCGCAGCGTGCCAGAAATTAAATTTTTACGTTCTTCTCAATCATCACAAAAAATTACTACCTCTTACTTTAAGACCTCCAATTCAACCAAAATTTTAATAGTTATATCTTGAAAATCAACCAGGGTGAAATAGTTCGCAAATCTACTTTTATTTTGTTAGTGGCAAGGCTCGAATAAGTTCTCTGATGACATCCGTTGCTGGTCTGCCCGTCTGTTCACAATATTTTTCAAGGTTTTTGGCTTCATTTGATGCCAGGTTTATAGTGATTCGCTTGACCGCCCATTTTTTGTTCATACTGAAATAGATAAATCGTGTAATCATAACTTCAAATCCTGATTTTACCTTCCAACTGGAAAGTAACCTAAATTTTGGATATATTGAGGCACCCTTTTAATCGGACACATTGTAAATAAATATTGCAGGTGTGCTTTACTGATTTACTAACTTGTCTATAAATGATAAAGGAAGAATCAATCTTTGGTACTCTATCATTTAATTTTTTATATCTCTTAGCTTAGGCTGTAGTCTAATGCATACCCTGTTCGCTGTGCGTAGCAAGCTATACGCAGCAGTAACCACAAAACAAGGGTGACACATAAAGTTGCCAGTGTCTACAACTTGAGTGAACGAATGGTCTAGAGTAAGGAAATTCAAACGCACTTGGCAAATAAAGATAAATTATCAAATTTTCCCTATCTTTTTAATGTTTATTGATCATTGAAAGTGTAAATTCAAAGCGATATTATTACTCAATTTATAGAAAATATCTATGGTATCTAATTAATTCTAGATGCTGCAAATTTTACAGATATTCAGTTAAACTATAAACCTACTTGATTCACTTCAACAACTCAATTGATATTGGCATAATATCTATTTAGATCGTTCTAAATTGAGTCATCGTTCAAGCTTAATTGCAATAAATTTAGAATTAACAATATTGCAGAAATCCTTAACCTAAATTTTTACCAAGCTTAACTCAACCTTTGCTTATGCTGTATGCCTTAGTAAGAAGATTGTGTAGTAACTATAGTAAAGTACTGTATTTACATCGGGTTTTAGAGGTATTAATACCATTAACCCAGAGCTAGAAGTCAAATTCGAGGTTCTTACAAGTTGCTGTTGACTGCATTAAGGATCGGAGATTCATGAAACTGCAACTGATCCAATTACATATACTCTGAGCCAAATTAACTGGAGGGTAGACTCATAAGACACACAGGTGCTACTTGCATAGCGCAAAACAGGTGTCTACGCCTACAGCATGACATTTGCATATTTTCTGTGGAGTTTTCTTAATTATTCTTGAGGAGTACAAATGCTTGAGGCTATCGCTGTTGCTTGGTTGTTACTGTTTGTTGGCGATTTTCTATCTACATTCTTTTACCACGTACCCGAGCACGTTTTTGGTAGCCTTCATTTAAAAACGCACCACTCCTGGAAGAAAGACTTCCGCCACTACGCTATTTTGACTTTTAATCCCCAGGTTCTTTTAGATGGTATCTTGGGAGCTTTGCCTTATGTACTTATAGCAGTAGTCCTGTGGTCTTTTTCTCCTATTGGCGTGATTTCTGGATTACTGCTTGGTCAGTTACATGTATGGTGGAGACATATAAGTGTACTGGGTTGGCAAACTTCAAAGCCTGTAAATATTTTATGCCAAATTCTATTTATTACTACTCCTGAAAGACACTGGTTACATCATCACAAAACTAATTTGGGTTTCGGTGATATTTTTACTTTCTTTGAACAACCTGCACAAATGTGGTTACGCTGGCTACGGCTACTCAGACTTCGTTTTCGCTACTCTCGGATCTAACTAAAACTAGCACCTACCTAAATACTTTTTAAAATCACCAAAAAAAGCTGCGATCGCAGCTTCTTTTGGTACACTAAAGGCGATTATTCTACTCTCATAAATACGCTAACTTTTATACTCAAAAAAGCTGATTCCCAATTTATAAGGAGAATTTACCATAGATTTAAATCTATGGTTTTATCTAATTAATAAGTTTTTACTTATAGTTATTTTAGAACCTATCAAATATTAAGCGAGTTATAAGAACAGAAAAATGCCTTTGGTAAAGAGTTTAAAGGTATTTGCTACCGTTCGACTTCGCTGTTATATCGCTAAGGTTTTTGGGAAAACTAGCCTTAATTACTAAACTGTTATATCCCTAGATTTGTATGAAAATTCCTCTCTTTTTGGGAGATGGTAGCTCTAGCTTGCTTATGCAAAGGAGTATGAATAGCGACGTTGAAGGTGGCAGGAGGTTGCAATACACTGTATTTTTCTCGATGAGAAACTACGCCAACGAACCAACACTGATTGTGAGAAATTTGCAACCTGCTCTAGATGAGGTGTTTCATGCCCGCACTTAGCCTTAGAAAGATGCTCAACAAAAAAGAGTTGCCATCTCTTATTCATAACTTAGTCTATCAGTTCAACATCGCAGTTGATGTTGAACTAGTAGACGGCACGAAACTAATTAGTATTGGAGAGCAAACTGTAGAAAACCGTTATCCAATCGAGGTTTCAGGAGAAATCATCGGTTGGGTTGTTGGAGAAGAACAGGCAACTATACTTGCAAATTTGCTCTCATTTCTGGCAAAGGAGGAAGCTGAGAAGAAAGTACTCGCCAAAGAATTGTTAGAGCGATATCAGGAAATTGATTTGTTTGACGATATCTCGACTCAACTGACAACAAGTTTAGATACGCGACAGATTGCCCAACTTGTGCTTCAAGAATTGAGTCAATTAATTGAATCATCTGCGGGGATGATTTTGCTTTTGAATCGAGATGCAACTGCGTTTGAAATCATTGCCGAATTTGGAGTGTTTTTTGACCACAGTCAGCCAGAACCTGGTAAGGGAATTATCGGCAGCATTGTGCAATCCAACCGGGCCGAACTCGTTAATGATGTGCAAGCCGATCCGCGATTAGAGGGGCAAAAAAACGTTAGTGCAATGATTTGTGTACCGTTACGAGCCAAAGAGCGGGTACTGGGAGCGATCGCCATCGGAACGGTCAAAACTGACTCATACAAGGCTGAACACCTGAAACTGGTGAGTATCTTTGCCTCTCAAACAGCGATCGCTATTGACAAAGCTGTGCTTTACGAGCAAAGCACTCAAGTAGCTCTTCAGGCAAAAGCCCAAACACAGAAGCTTCAGCAAGCTCTCCATGAGTTGCAATTAGCCCAAACTCAGTTAATCCAAAGCGAAAAAATGTCCAGTCTCGGACAACTTATTGCTGGAGTTGCCCACGAAATCAACAACCCAGTTAATTTTATTTGCGGCAATTTAAAGTATGTTGCCGAATACACTAAAGACTTGTTACACCTGTTGGAAAAGTATCAGAAATTTCTACCTGTTGCTCCTCCAGAACTGGAATCAGAGTTAGACAATATAGACCTGGAATTTATCATCCAGGATTTTCCCAAACTGCTAGATTCGATGAAACTGGGCACAGGTCGCATCGTCGAAATTGTCCAATCCCTGAAAAACTTCTCCCGCCATGATGAAGCTGAAATGAAAGCCGTGAACATCCACGATGGCATCGATGGAACGCTAATGATTCTTCATCATCGTCTGAAAGCAGATGTTCATCGTCCGGCAATTGAAATTGTTAAAGACTATGCAACACTTCCTCTAATTGAATGCTATCCCGGACAGTTGAATCAGGTATTTATGAACATCTTGGCAAATGCCATTGATGCTTTGGAAGAAAGCATGGAAAATTGGAGACTCAAAAATAATCCTCAATCTCCAGCTCCCAATCTCCAAATTACTATTCGTACCATAGCCATTGACCACCAGTGGGTTGTAATTCGCATTGCCGACAACGGCCCAGGAATGAAGGAGGAGGTAATTCGCCGCATTTACGATCCCTTCTTCACCACGAAAGATATTGGTAAGGGAACGGGGTTAGGCATGGCAATCAGCTACCAAATTATTGTAGACAAACATGGGGGAATGCTTAAGTGTCGTTCTCAACCAAGTGAAGGCACAGAATTCTGGATTCAGATTCCAATAAATTGTGCATTGGCAGACGCTATTGAAGAACAAAATAGCACCTCTGCCTTGCCAACTCCCACAACGGAATCATCCCCTACTCCCGATACCGACGGCTTCATTCCATCAACAGCTCCAATCCTCAAACCGACGGATCTGCTGATCCGCCATACTCAACTGATCCAGCGACTTTCACAACACAGTCCAGATGTGGAAAGTGCATCACCCGATCAACTTTATCAGATGTTTCAACACCACCCAATTTCGTTAAAGCTTTACGCCACTTTGTTGTCTTGGTTCTGTTGTTCTAACCCTACCCAAATACGCCACTAAAGAAACCTCAATCATGTTTAACCAAGTTGATGAATACAATAGTCAGCTATTTGAACAATGTCCTGTTGGGCTAGCACTATGCCGAACAGATGGGACGTTAATTAGCATCAATTTTGCCTATGCTGCTATTTTGGGGCGTACTGTTCCAGAAACTCTGAATCTGACCTACTGGCAGATTACCCCAGAAAAATATGCTGCTACAGAGCAATCTTGCCTAGAAGATTTGGAACGAACTGGTCGCTATGGACCTTATGAGAAGGAGTACATCCACAAAAACGGGCATCTGGTTCCGGTGAGGATTTCTGGGCAGATGATTGAGAAAGATGGAGAGCAACTGATCTGGTGTAGTGTAGAGAATATTAGCGACCTTCGACGCATTCAGCAGGAACGCCAAGATACCGAACAAATACTGAAACAGAGTGAAGCCCGATACCGTTCTTTGGTAACAGCTAATACACAAATTGTCTGGATAAGCACACCAGAGGGAATTTGCTTTGAACTGGCAAGCTGGATAGCCTATACAGGCCAAAGTCTAGCTGAAGCGGAAAATGGGGGCTGGATTGATGCCGTTCATCCCGACGATCGCGCCTATACCGGAGAAGTCTGGAGTGCTGCCGTGGCAAACCTGAGTATGTATCAAATTGAATACCGAATTCGTGGCAAGGATGGCAACTATCGCTACTTTTGGGTCTGGGGTGCGCCCGTTATAGAAGAAGATGGCAGCGTCCGGGAGTGGATTGGCACCTGCACCGATATTCACGATCGCAAACTAGCAGAAACCGAAAATCAGTATCTGGAAAAACGTTATCGCTCTCTGGTGACAGCTACTTCCCAAATGGTTTGGATTACCACTCCTGAAGGAATGCAAAAGGCAGATATGTCGAACTGGAGAGCCTATACAGGTCAGAGTGTAGCCGAAGCCGATGGTTGGGGCTGGATTGATGCCGTTCATCCAGATGACCGCCTCCACACTGCCGAAGTTTGGAGTGCCGCTGTGAACAATCGCAGCCTATATGAAGTTGAATATCGGGTTCGTGCCAAAGATGGCACTTATCGCTACTTTTGGGTCTGTGGTGTTCCTCTCTTAGAGGAAGACGGTAGCATCCGGGAGTGGGTAGGTACTTGTACTGATATTCACGATCGCAGGCTAGCAGAACAAACTCTGCAACAGAGCGAAGAACGGTTTCGCTCTTTGGTGACTGCCAGTTCGCAAATTGTCTGGGTGACTACCCCTGAAGGAAAGGCGGTGAGCAGTGAAATGTCTACTTGGTTAGCGTACACAGGTCAGAGTGCAGATGAAATCCAGGGTTTGGGCTGGCTCGATCCGATTTACCCCGATGACCGTACCTGCACCGCCCTAGCCTGGAGTGCTGCTGTGGCAAATCAGAGTCTCTTTCAAACCGAATATCGGCTGCGTGGTAAGGATGGCACACACCGCTACTTCTTTGTCTGTGGCACCCCCATCCTAGAAGCTGATGGCAGCGTCCGAGAATGGATTGGCACCTGCACCGATATCCACGATCGCAAACAGGCAGAAGCCGAAAATCAGCGTCTTCAAGAACGATATCGCTCTTTAGTAACTGCTACTTCACAGATTGTCTGGGGAGCTACCCCAGAAGGACTGGGAATCAGCAAGGAAATGCTCACCTGGATTGAGTATACGGGGCAGAGTGAAGCTGAAGTTGAAGGTTGGGGCTGGCTCGATCCGATTCACCCAGATGACCGTGCCAGTTCTACAAAAGTTTGGAATGCTGCTGTGGCAAACCGAGGTATCTACCAAACTGAATATCGGCTGCGTGGCAAAGATGGCACATACCGCTACTTCTCTGTCTGTGGTGCTCCCGTACTAGAAGAAGACGGCAGCATTCGGGAATGGATTGGCGCTTGCAGCGATATTCACGATCGCAAGCTGGCAGAAGCTGAAAATCAACGTTTATTGGATATGTTGAATCATTCCAGCGATGCCATCATTGTCCGCGACATGAGCGACAAAATCTCTTACTGGAATCAGGGTGCCGAAAGGCTCTACGGTTGGACGCGTGAGGAAGTGAAAGACCAATACATTCACGCATTTCTGAAATCAACCTTTCCAAAACTTTTAGAAGAAATTCGATCGGAGTTTCTCCGGCAGGGCACTTGGGAAGGAGAACTGGAACACATCACATACGATGGCAAACCCATCGCCGTTCAAAGCCGTTGGACTTTGCAACGAGATTTATCCGGTCAACCCTGCGCCATGCTAGAAATCAATACCGATATTTCTGTTCGCAAACAAGCAGAAATCGCTCTGCGGCAACTGAATCAAGAACTGGAAGCTAGAGTTGTTGAGCGGACAGCTGCCCTGCAAAATACCCTAGCAGAAGCGCAGGGGTTAAATGCCATTTTAGATAATTTAGCAGATGGTTTGTTAGTGGCAGACACCACCGGACAAATCACCCACTTCAATCCTGCCTTTCTAGCTATGTATGAATTGACAGCTAACGCCGTCAACGGTCACTACCGAGAATTACCCATATCTGGTTTAGCAGAACTGGTTGCACGAACTCAATCGCATCCCGGTGAGGTGTTATCTGCCGAAGTTGCACTGACCAAAGAACGCATTGGTCAGGCAGTGGCAACCGCCATTTTCAAAAAGACGGTAAATTCAGAACCCGCTGCCTGCTTCGGTTCGGCGCTGCTAATTCGGGATGTGACGGCAGAAAAGGAAATCGACCAGATGAAGACCGATTTCATCTCAACGGTTTCCCACGAGCTGCGGACGCCACTGACTTCTGTCCTCGGTTTTGCCTCCATCATTCAAGAAAAGCTGGAAACCGATGTGTTCCCAATGATTTCTACCGAAGACCGCAAGCTTCAGAAAACGATTAAGCGGGTGGCTGACAATCTCAACATTATTGTGTCGGAAGCAGAACGGCTCACGTCTTTGATTAACGATGTCCTAGACATTGCCAAGATGGAAGCAGGTAAGGTGGAATGGCAAATGCAGCCGATCGATCCCAGCGAATTACTGGATTGGGCAACCAATTCTACTGCCGGGTTGTTTGAAACCAACGGCTTACAATTGGTCAGCGAAATTGAACCTGGGCTGCCTCAGATAGTAGGCGATCGCAATCGTCTACTGCAAGTTTTAATCAATCTGATTTCTAATGCCGTTAAATTTACCGAATCTGGTTGTGTCACCTGCCGCGTTAAGCAAGGAGACGACGGTGTTTGCATTAGCGTCATCGACACAGGCATTGGGATTGCACCTGAAGACCAGCCGAAAGTGTTCGAGAAATTCCGCCAAGTTGGTGACACCCTCACCGACAAACCCAAAGGGACTGGGTTAGGACTGCCCATCTGTAAACAAATTGTCGATCATCACGGCGGTAGAATCTGGGTTGAGAGTGAACCAGGTAAAGGCAGCATATTCTCATTCATCATTCCCACCTACGCCTGCGATCGACAAACCACTGCTAATCTGAATTTGGATATGCTTGTCAAACAACTCAAAGAACACGTCATCACTAAAAGCGCTGTGTTGAACCAAAACCGTAAAACCATTTTGGTTGTAGATGATGACGCTAACATTCGAGAACTCCTGCGTCAACAATTGGAAAACGAAGGCTACAACGTTCGAGAAGGAAAAGACGGCATGGATGCAATTCATCAAATCAAAATATCCCGTCCCGATTTAATTCTTTTGGATGTGATGATGCCCCAAATCAACGGCTTCGATGTGGCAGCAGTTCTCAAAAACGATCCCCAGACCGCAGACATTCCGATCATCATTCTGTCAATTATTGAAAACAAGGAACGAGGCTATCATATTGGCATCGATCGCTATCTCACCAAGCCGATTGACACAGAAAAACTCCTCAGCGAAATTGGCTCACTGCTTTACCAAGGCACTTCTAATAAAAAGGTATTGGTTGTAGATAAAAATGCATCAGCCTTAAAAACCCTATCAGATGTACTGCAAACTCAAGGATACAGCGTGATTGAAGCCTCCGATCCGCAAGAATGCATTTATAAAGCCTTGTCAGCCAAACCTGACATGATCATCATCGATTCTATCTTCTCTCAAGAAGCCGATTTGGTGAAAACTCTACGGTTTGAGAAGGAGTTGGAAAATGTATTTTTTATTATGTTGTCTGAACAGTAATTGCTAGGGATTGGAGACTGGGGAATGGTAAAGAATTATTCTAATCCCCAATCTTGAATTCCCAATGCCCAATCCCCACTTCCCAATCCTCAATCACCAATCCCCATGACCCAGAAAATTCTAATTGTTGACGATGAACCCAATATCTTAATTTTGATGGAACAAGCCTTAGAAGCATTAGAAGATGAGGGTGTTGAGCTTCTAACTGCTAGAAATGGAGAAGAAGCTCTCGAAACAATCAAAACTGAAAAACCAAACCTGGTTTTTCTTGACGTGATGATGCCAAAAATGAATGGTCTACAAGTCTGCCATATTGTAAAACACGACCTACAAATGACTGATATCTACATTATAATTTTGACAGCGAAGGGACAGGAATTTGATAAACAAAAAGGAATTGAGGTTGGTGCAGACTTATATCTAACTAAACCATTCCGTCCCAAAGAAGTTCTTGAAAAATCAATGCAGGTGTTGGGCTTGTAAGGAAATTATTGAATAATTTTGCCTGCGATCGCAGTACTTGGAAAAATCGGCACAAATGCACAAATATGGTTACGTTTCCTTAATGGATCAACGGTTAACAGTACTCACTCGAAGGGGCGATCAAGTGGCTACAAAGCAGACTGGATAATAGTCATAGCACGTATACCCTTCTGAGAATAGGGTAGTTTACTGGGCTTGATACGCATCAAATCATGAGCTAAATCAGCCCAAAACTCCATTGCACCTACCCATAACTACTCATACCAACCGATCCAAAAGACACTATGTGTCTTTCATTTTGTCTATGTGCGTGCATTTTTCTTTTAATCCACGAATAATTGATTTTTATCTAGACATCATAAACATGAGACAACACGAACTCCTTTTTTACGCATAGTTTCTTTGAGATCCTGATAGAGAGTATCATCACTAACTAGCAAACCATGTTTAGTTTTCGTGTTTACAATTGCATATCTTGGTTCTTTTTCTGAAGGTGAAGCATTGAATTTTAAGAGTGCCCAATCAGAGTCCTCCCAGAGATATGAAAATTCTTCTAAGTTTGTGTTCATATCAATACCTCTTTTTTTAAACCTAAATCTTACTTAGCGAAGAAAGGTTTTTAGCTTAATTATGGGTAGTTTTCATTACCACTCTTGTATCTTATACGTATCTACGAGCTAAATTTTAGCAAATAAAATACTACTAATAGTCGATCGATTTAACGTAACTATAGAAGCAGAGTGTTTGGGATAAGTCACCACTTTAGTAGCATAGAACATCGCCAACTCCCGTAGTCGGGAACTGGAACAGCTAGAAACCTAGAAGGCATTGAACCTAGTTTTAAGGTTTCAGACAATCTTTATTGGTTCCAAAACCCAAAAAATTGGTCTGATCTGAAAAGCCTACCCATAAGTGGCTCCCCTGCATGTGCAATCAGAAGGTAATTCTGGGAAAGCTTAATTTGTGAGAGCGGGAGGCTTTTGCCAGAAGGAACTAGAATTAGGAAACACCTAGCTGGGTTCTTCTGACTTTTGAAATTAGGAGTGCATGTGTGCCAAAATCCCCTAAATATTTGCTGATTGGATCGACCGAGAATTACAGCGGTAAATCTGCAACTGTTCTGGGTTTGTCTCATCAGCTACAGCAAAAAGGTCTGGATATTAGCTACGGTAAACCACTCGGTACGTCTTTCAATTCGTCTGGTGGAACCGTAATTGAGGAAGATGTCCAGTTCATCGCTCTTAGCCTCAATTTGCCGGAAAACCGCGTTGCACCTACAATGCTGGCTTTGGATGAACCAAATGTGCAAAAGCGCTTGCGGGGGGAAGACAAAACCGATTATCAGCAGTCCCTAATACAGCAATATTTAC
Organism: Nostoc sp. DedSLP04; assembly: GCF_034530775.1. Lineage (NCBI taxonomy): Bacteria > Bacillati > Cyanobacteriota > Cyanophyceae > Nostocales > Nostocaceae > Nostoc > Nostoc sp. DedSLP04. The sequence continues at coordinate 59,468 of NZ_JAVRCL010000031.1, forward strand.
ATAAGTCTCAAGGAGATTTAGTGTTACTGGAGGGGCCTGGTAATTTGTCCGAAGGCAATTTGTTTGACTTGTCTTTGCTGCAAATGGCTGAAATATTGGATGCTGGTGTGCTGTTAGTAGCCCGCTATAAATCGTTGCTTTCGGTTGAGGCGCTATTGGCTGCTAAAAGGCGTGTGGGCGATCGCTTGATTGGAGTTGCGATCAATGATATCCCTGTCACCCAACTAGAAGCGGTTGAAACTCTCATAGTACCATTTTTGGAACAGCAGGGTATTCCAGTGCTAGCAATGCTGCCAAACAGCGATTTGCTTCGCAGTGTGAGTGTTGGCGAACTAGTCAAGCAGTTAAAGGCTGACGTTCTCTGTCGCAACGATCGCATGGATTTGTTGGTAGAAAGTCTGGCAATTGGAGCAATGAATGTCAATTCAGCTGTAAAATATTTCCGCAAACGCCGGAATATGGCAGTGGTGACAGGAGGCGATCGGGTGGAAATTCAGCAAGCGGCTTTAGAAACTTCTACCCAATGTTTAATTCTCACCGGGCAACTACCACCCCCACCGTTCATTCTCAGTCGCGCTGAAGAACTAGAAATCCCCATTTTGTCTGTTGACTTAGATACCCTCACTACTGTAGGAATTGTCGATCGCACTTTTGGTCAAGTCCGCGTCCACGAGCCGATTAAGGTTCAGTATATTCGCCAGTTGATGTCCCAGCATTTTGACATTGACCGCTTGTTATCCAAACTAGGTTTAACTCCCGCAGCGGCATTGTCTTAGATTCATCAACTTAAACTATTAAGAGCATCAATGCTCAGTTATTAGTTTAGAGGCTGTATTGCTGGTGAGGGTACAGCAGGTTCGCCGTCACCTCCCAGGCGGCGGCGTGCTGTTTCCTTCCGCCCCATTGCTGGGACGTGCTTAGTTGCAGCAGCTAATCCAAAGACAGGCATATTCCCGTAAACCGCCTCATATCTTCCCGGTTCTATTAAATAAGTTTCGTGCCAAATACCAACACTGCCATCAGCACCAATGGCTTGATTAAACCTTTGCCAAGCTTTTAGATGTGCATCAGCTGGATTTCTGGCAAAACGCTCCAAATCCTCGAACGATCGCCAATACTGAATCAGTCCCACTCCTCGCCAGTAAACAAAAGTTTCTCCACCTAAAAACCCTTTTTCGGGATTCTGGTAAAGGCTTCGTAACATGGGCGACATTGCTGTTGCAGTCGGAATCCATTTGGAAAAAGCGAATAATTTATTAATTCGCATCCCAATCAGAAATACAACAAAGGGTTCATCAATTTGGGCTGTAAATCGTCCCGGTATGACTTGAGGCATATACCACTCCTTGTTCTTAAGTTAATATGCAACTAATTGCATATTAATCATATTATGCAATTAGTTGCATAAGTCAAGTAGTAAATTCAAAATTATGGCATTAGCCCACGCAATATTAGCGGCTCTGGTTGACGCACCCTGTAGTGGGTATGATTTAGCAAAAAGATTCGATGGCTCGGTAGGCTTTTTCTGGTCAGCAAGTCACCAGCAAATTTATCGGGAGTTGTCGAAGCTAGAAGAGCGAGAATGGATTAGTTCCGAGTCGATTCTTCAAGCAGGACGGCCAGATAAAAGACTCTACAACGTTACAGACTTGGGAGAACAGCATCTCAAAGAGTGGATTGCTCAATCTTGTGAACCCACACCGATTAAAGATGATTTACTAGTTAAAATTTTTGCTGGTCATATTGTTCCTAAGCAAATTATCTTGGCAGAGCTAGAACATCACCAACAAGCCCATATAAAAAAATTGTCTACGTACAAGAATTTAGAACAGCGTTACTTTCAGAATCCGCAAGAACTGCCAGAAACAGCCAAATTTCAGTATTTTACTCTCCTAAATGGCATTAGTTACGAAACACATTGGCTAGCCTGGTGTAACCAAGTAATGGAGTTACTGAAGCAAACAACCGAAAATTAGTAGCAATGTTTAACTCAAGTTTTCCTCGCATCTACACGCTGTTTGGTAAAATATCTGGGTCGTTTAATCTGATTATCCCCATCTTTGAGCCAATCAACAGACCTTATTAACCTCGATACATTAGCGCAAGAACTGGCGACAATCCAGCAAACGGGTTCTAAAAGAATTGCCTTGCTCGGTTCTCGTCATGTCCCGATTACGCATCAGAATCTTATTGAAATGATGACTTATGCCCTAGTTTTATCGGGTAATCGAATCATTACTTCTGGTGCTACAGGTACAAATTCAGCTGCCATCAAGGGAGCAACACGGGCTGATGCAAATTTGTTGACGGTGATTCTACCCCAAAGCCTGGAACGCCAGCCTTTGGAATCACGCCAGCAACTAGAACAGGTAATGCATCTAGTCGAAAATCCCAGTAATGATAATTTGTCTCTTGCTGAAGCTAGTTACTTATGCAACAAGGAAATTGTTTCTCGTTGCCAGCAACTTATCTGCTTTGCGTTTCATGACAGTCGCACCCTGTTGCAAACCTGTCAAGATGCAGAAGAACAAAGAAAAGTGGTGACGCTTTTTTACTTTGATTAGTCATTTGTCATTCGTCTATTGTCATTTGTCCTTTGTATTTGACTAATGACCGATGACTGATGACTGATGACTAATAACCAACGACTAATAAGTAATGATAATTTTTTTGTACTCGATCGCTGCTGCTGCATTTCTCATTTATGTGCCATTTTTGCTAGTAGCTTATGCCCGTGCGCGTATTGGTTATGAAATGTTTTCTACTCCTCGCGCCATGTTTGATAAATTGCCACCTTATGCCCAACGGGCTACTTGGGCACATCAGAACACCTTTGAAGCCTTTATGATATTTTCCGCAGCCGCATTGATGGCTTATGTAACTGGTGTAAATTCTTTTACAGCCCAAGTAGCGGCGATCGCTTTTGTGGTGGCTCGTTTCCTATACTCGATTTTTTATATTTTGAATATACCCCTTTTGCGATCGCTCATGTTTGCTATTGGCATACTTGGCTGTGCCACTCTCTTTTTCTTGAGTATCGTCCAAGCTACTAGTTAATTGGGGCATGGAAACTGGGGACTGGGGAAGAGTTTTCCCAATCCAAAATCGTTCGACTGAGCGAAGTCGAAGTCCAAAATCTAAAATCCAAAATGTTTTATGGCTTCTACTTTTTCTTTTGACATTGTGAGCGACTTTGACCGACAAGAGTTGGTTAACGCTGTCGATCAAGTTATCCGAGACATCAAAGGTCGTTACGACCTCAAAGACACTGAAACTACTGTCGAGTTAGTTGAAGAAAGCATTAACGTTAGTACTGACAGCGAGTTTACCTTAGATTCTGTACACACCATTCTCCGAGAAAAAGCTGCCAAGCGTAACCTCTCCCAAAAAATCTTTGATTTTGGCAAGGTTGAATCAGCCAGTGGTAATCGCGTGCGTCAAGAAATTAAACTCAAAAAAGGCATCAGTCAGGAAATCGCCAAACAAATTTCCAAATTGATTCGCGACGAATTCAAAAAGGTACAAGCCTCAATCCAAGGGGATGCTGTGCGGGTTTCTGCTAAATCTAAAGATGACTTACAAGTAGTCATGCAGCGACTAAAACAAGAAGACTACCCAGTTGCTTTACAATTTACAAATTATCGTTAAAAGATTCGTAATTCGTAATTCGTAGTTAAAAATTCAATTACGAATTACGAATTACGAATTACGAATTATTTTAAGTCCGTCCGCCAATACTTCTTTGAAATGCCGGACGCTCAGATAACTGCTTCATATAGTTCAACACCGCTGGATAGGGGCTGAGGTCTAGCTTTAGTATCATGGGAATGTAATTCAAAATAGACCCCACTGCTACATCAGCGACAGTGAAATCATTGCCAAGTAAAAAAGGTTGCTTACTGAAAATTTCATTTAAGGGAGTCAACAAGCGGGGCATTTCCCGCTCCCGATTTGCTTCTCCAAAAATCCCTGGGCCAAGGGTAGCATTGGCAAACAACACCCATTGGGAAAATACAGCACGTTGCTCTGGAGAAAGTGGAGTTTTACTGTGCTTATCGGCAAGATATAGCAAAATTGCCCCAGATTCCCAAAGCTGAAAATCTCCATCAACAATTGCTGGGACTTTACCAAATGGGTTGATTGCTAAATATGCAGGCTGGAGGTGTTCACCCGCCTGCATATCAAGCTTAACGAATTCGTAGAGAATTCCTAATTCCTCTAAATACCAGTGGACAATTGACGCTCGACTACGAGCGCCACCGTAAAGTTTTAGCATAATGACTTAAAGCACTTTATGAGTGTGAGAATGCTGTTTAATATTGTCTTCTTTGGTGACAACTCTGGCGGCATTTAAAACCCGTTTCCGCTCAATTGAATATTTAAATTCAGTGTAGTTTGTACCCAAGGGAATCAGAGATTTTGCAGATTCACGACGCTTATAGGTACGAGCTGCTGCAAATACCCGTGGTACAAATTCTTCTCCAAACTGAGCCGACTCTGGAAAGCCATCTGGTAACAGTGGTGAATCGCCATCCAGTACAGATCCCAAAGTTGTGGCATGAGCCAGCTTATAAGAGGTAGGAATGCCCTTTAAAAGCGCTTCCAAAGCCGCAGAGGGAATCGGTTCTATAACTTCAATTTGATAAACTTCTCCATCTTCTTTGACGAAGCAGGTTGCCAAGCCGATTGCAATGTAATCATCGGTTGCTAAATCAGGGGCATTGGGATAGGAAATTGCAGTTGTCATCGGGAAATTTCTCAAAATTTAAAAATTGAATTTAGGGAATGGGGCATTGGGCATTGGGCATTGGGCATGGGGCATGGGGCATGGGGCATTGGGGATTATTATTTCCCTTGTCTCTCTCATCTCCCTGATTTTCCTTGCCACCAGTCCCCGTCTCCTCTGTTCTCATCTCTAAATGAATGGCTTGTTGGCATTCTACCAATTTGCTGCTCTCACTACTTGACTAGTCTTTAAGATTAACGTCTGCTATTTCTGGAATTCATCTTCGGGATCGAGTATCTATGAATAGCTTTGAGGAGCAATTGTTTATTTAAGGGGTAGATTTCTACTGGTGTGAGTAGTTTAAATCTCAGTCTTCAGATGGCTTCAAGTAACCATAAGTACCTTGAAAATAAAGATAGTGGTAAAACCACCAGCCTTAAAAAATTAGATTTTTATTTAAAAAAGCAGGGATTTCAAGCAGGGAAAGATGAATATTTACTCATTTTTAGCTGACGATGACCAGCGAAGTAACCAATACAAGTATGTTCTAAATACTACAAGCAAACTTCAAGAGCGGAGGAAAAGCGATCGCAGCGAATCTATTTTTGGGGATAGCGACTTGCGCTCTTGTGCTTTGAGGTTGGCTCAACAAGGAGATTATACCCAAGCGATCGCACTTTTAAGCCAACTAATTTTCCGCCATCCCGACAATGCCGTTGATTACAACAACCGAGGGTTAATTTATTTCCAAAGTGGTGAAAGGGAAAAAGCGCTTTCCGATTATAATACCGCCCTTAAACTTAATCCTTATTTGGCTAGTGCTTATAATAACCGCGCAAATTACTACGCAGCTTGTGGAGAATTAGCAGTAGCTATTGCCGACTACGATCGAGCGATTGATTTGAAACCTCACCATGTTCGGGCGTGGATTAATCGAGGCATTACCTGGCGCGATTTGGGGCAATACGAGGTGGCAATTGAGAATTTTGAGCTAGCACTGCTTTTAGGTCAACTAGAAGGTCATATCTGGGCTGAACGCGGCAGGACTTACCATCTTTGGGGCGACTGGAATTGTGCGATCGCTGATTATCGTCGCGCCCTCACTCAACTACCCTCTCTCGACAATGATAAGGATATTACTGGTTGTCGCTTGCGTTTACAACTCGAAAATTGGTTAGACGAGTTACTATCTCAATCAGCGTCCTAATTGGTAGATTAGTTCTTCTGGGGGATTTAAAATTCAAAATAATTGATTAATTTTGAACTAGAGTTTAGTGACGCTGTATCGCTAATAACTAATAGATGATAACTATATAGCTATTCAAAAATTAGCTATTAACCATTATTTATTAGCAATAATATAAATTAACACCCGGTTTAGACGTAGCCTAAATCACAATAAACCTAAATAATCCCAAATTCGCCATTTGTCTTAGGGTGACGAGTCTGTTTGCTCATCTTCTCGGCGATCTTGATTCATCAACACGATCTGACGCTGGCTGGGATCGAATCGGTATCCTTGTCTTTGTCTGATAATTTTAGCTTCTTGGGGATCAAAGTTACGGCTAAATTCCGCCTGTAAACCATTGACGTGTCCTTCCATCAGCTTGACTTCAGTACTCATTTCTCGCAATTTTTCTTGCTGCAACCAATGATAAGGCAAGAGTTGTGTTAAAGCAGATGCTGCAACGGCTGTAATCACAAGATTGACCGCTATTTTGGCTGTGCTTTCTAGTGCCATCACCTTGTAAGAACGTTGACGAAGATGCCGCTTTGGTCGAGAAATGACCCGGCGTTTTTGTATAGGTTGTAACGGGGGTCTGGAGGGTTGAATCGCGTTCATGATGCTAAAAGATAACCTCGCTTAGTGAAGGGAAGTACTATCAAGAGTGCTGAGTTATGAGTTATGAGTGCTTAGTGAGATTTCCAACTCAGCACTCAGCACTTAGCACTCAGATGCCAGCACTCCTGAATGCTTGATTTAGCTGTCATATTACTTCATTTTTTTGAAATAGCTACAAGTGTCGCACTAGTTAAAAAATAACCTGGCTTACGTAAGTGCAAGGTTTCTAGGTACTTGTGACATAAAGCCATAAAGTCTGGAAATTGCACCCCGTACTGCCAGGATTATTAGCTTTTTAACTGTGTCACATCGGAGCGTTATTTGTAAAGTTCTGTGGCTAATCGCCAAGCCAGAACTCCTGGGATCAAGGCTACAACTAGAGCGATGTAGACTTGAGTATCTGAGATGGAAGACACTTGAGCGATGTACAGAGTATCTAAGATAGGCATGGCTGAAAACCTCCTAACCTGAATTGATTTTGAACAGTTCGTTTACTACTTTTCCTTGTTTTGCCAGAATTGTGGAATATCTTGTTACAAGATGCAACAAAAGCAGTTATTGGTCAGTAGTTCTTATTTATTCTCCATTAAAAAAATTTATAAAAATTATGAATTTATATCTGGGTATCGACTTCGGCACATCTGGCGGACGCGGTGTGGTGATTGACGAGGAAGCCTCTTGTATTCAGAGAGAGGTGCGATATCCCTTCGATGGCTCACCAAATGCCGTTACGCCAAAAATTTGGCAGGAGGCTTTGTTTACGTTGGTGGAACAAATACCCGATCAATTGCGGCGAGAAATTAAAGCGATCGCAATTAATGGTACTTCCTCTACCGTCTTGCTGGTCGATGCTGCTGGCAACCCTGTAGATGCACCATTGCTATATAACGATGCGCGGGGATCGTTAGTACTAGAGCATTTGAGGAGTATTGCACCCCCCAATCATACTGTGTTGAGTGCCACCTCTAGCCTAGCCAAACTTTTGTGGATGAGACAATTACCTTCTTTTATTGAAGCTAGATATTTCCTGCATCAAGCAGATTGGCTGGCGTTTCTCCTACATGGACAGTTGGGAATTAGCGATTATCATAATGCTTTAAAGCTGGGTTATGACGTGGAAGAGTTGAAATATCCAGAATGGCTAGAATTGTTGCAAATACCAATTCAGCTACCCAAAGTTTTAACTCCTGGGACTCCCATTGCCGAATTGCGTTCTGAAATTGCGGACAAGTTTGGTTTAAGTCGTAATTGTCTGGTGTGTGCTGGTACAACCGATAGTATTGCCGCTTTTCTTGCCAGTGGGGCAAAATTACCTGGTGAAGCCGTGACTTCCCTTGGTTCAACGTTGGTACTAAAGTTGTTAAGTTGTACCCGTCAAGAAGATGCCAGATATGGAATTTACAGCCATCGGTTGGGTGATTTGTGGCTGACTGGGGGTGCTTCTAATACTGGGGGTGCAGTACTAAAGCAATTTTTCACCAACCCTGAGTTAGCAAGCCTTAGTCGGGAGATTGATGCTTCAATTGCCAGCGAGTTAGATTATTATCCGTTGTTGAAGGTAGGCGATCGCTTTCCGATTAACGATCCCAATCTATCCCCACGTTTGTCACCACGCCCAGATAACCCAGTAGAATTTTTGCATGGGTTGTTAGAAAGCATTGCCCGCATAGAAACGCGAGGGTATGAATTATTACAACAAATGGGAGCAGACAAATTGAGCCGTGTTTATACCGCTGGTGGTGGTGCGGCGAATGATACTTGGACTGCAATTAGGGCGCGTCATTTGCAGGTTCCTGTAGTAGCGTCAGCGTACACAGAAGCAGCTTACGGGACAGCACTGTTGGCGATGGGGAATAGAAGAAGCGTTGAAAAAGAGTAATTGTGTACCTATATTTTTGTAGATATCTTCTAAATCAGTATCTATCCCAGTGACAATCGACATATCTCGGCCGATACTGGGATGATTAGATACCGGACTATAGATTCCAGGTTCATTATCTGGGCAGCTATTCGGGGATGGGTGCTTCGCAGCAAGCGAATGTCATCGATCCCCTTTACTCATTACTGGTATAAATTCTGAGAGAATTAGGAGAAAATCTAAAAGTTCTTGAAGAAGGTTTGATCGGCGCGATCGAGATTATCATCTAGGGAAAAGGTAAGGCTAAGGACTCGGATTCGATCGCTTTTAATATTTAGTTTGCCCCATACCCCTCGGTCACTGAGCGTAGTCGTTCGCGCAGCGTCTCGTAGAGAAGTGCTGCTCCTCTGCCTCTTGTACCCAATGCCTAAACTATTTTTCTCTACGTACCAGCATTTGATAAGTTAGTACATAATCTGAAACAATAACAGTAAAAGCAGAGAGGGGATTAAGTTGAGTCACAATCCAGATGCCATAGCCCCCCACGGTGGACAGTTGGTTAACCGTATCGCCACATCAGAACAAAGAGCAGAGTTTCTCTCAAAAGCTGACTTTTTGCCACGAGTGCAACTTGACGATCGCGCCGTTTCCGATTTAGAAATGATTGCGATCGGTGCTTTTAGTCCGCTGACGGGTTTTATGAACCAAGAAGACTACGATCGCACTGTGACAGAAATGCGATTAGCCAACGGTCTTGTGTGGTCAATTCCGATTACACTATCGGTAAGCGAAGAAGTAGCTTCCCCGTTGCAAGAAGGCGGCTTAATCCGTCTGGATAACTCCAAAGGCGAATTTATCGGAGTTTTGCAACTTACGCAAAAATATCATTACGACAAAATCCGCGAAGCAATAAAAGTCTACCGTACTAATGATGTCAATCATCCCGGCGTACAGGTACTCTATAACCAAGGTAGCGTACATCTGGCGGGTGATATTTGGTTGTTGCAACGCGAACCTCATTCCCAGTTTCCCAGTTACCAAATCGATCCAGTTGCTTCACGGCAACTATTTCAAGACAAGGGTTGGAAAACTATCGTCGGCTTTCAAACTCGCAACCCCATCCACCGCGCCCATGAATATATTCAAAAGTGCGCCTTAGAAACTGTTGATGGTCTATTTTTGCACCCATTAGTCGGGGCGACAAAAGAAGATGATATCGCCGCTGATGTACGGATGCGCTGCTATGAAATTTTGCTGGAACACTACTACCCCTTAGACAGGGTAACTTTGGCAATTAATCCCGCCGCAATGCGCTATGCTGGGCCTCGTGAAGCCATATTCCATGCTTTAGTCCGTAAAAACTACGGCTGTACTCACTTTATCGTCGGACGAGATCATGCTGGTGTTGGTGACTATTATGGCACTTATGATGCTCAGTATATCTTTGATGAATTTGCGCCAAGCGAATTAGGCATTGTGCCAATGAAATTTGAACACGCTTTTTACTGCACGCGCACTAAGCAGATGGCAACATCTAAAACCAGTCCCAGCAGGCCAGAAGAACGCATTCACCTATCAGGGACAAAAGTTAGGGAAATGCTGCGGCGCGGTGAGTTACCTCCACCAGAATTTTCTCGTCCAGAGGTAGCAGCAGAGTTAGCACGGGCAATGCGTATAGAAGTAACGGCTTAGGGCATTGGGCATTGGGCATGGGGATTGAATTTTGAATTTTGAATTTTGAATTTTGAATTGATTTCTCCCCTGCCCCTCCGCTCCCCAGATTTTTGTAACTTTACAATACAGAGTTCAGCCCTGTAAGCTGCTAACTGAATGGCTGAGGGCTGATAGCTAATTATGAAACGTCGCACGTTTTTAGAGAGAATTGGCTCAATACTCGCGGTATTGGGCATAACTGAAGCTGAGTGGTTGTCTTTAGGAAATCGCTATTATCAAGCTTTGGCACAACCCAGTCCGCGCAAGTTGGCATTGTTAATTGGTATTAACCAATACCCAAAAATTCCAGCCCTCAGTGGTTGTCTGACAGATGTGGAACTACAAAGAGAAGTTTTGATTCATCGCTTTGGTTTCCAAGGCTCAGATATCCTAACCTTAACTGAGGAAGAAGCTAGTAGGGAATTCATTGAGACGGCTTTTTTAGATCGCTTGAGCAATCAAGCTAAACCCGATGATCTGGTCTTCTTCCACTTTAGCGGTTATGGCAGCCGTGTCAAATTGGAAACATCGCCAGAGACAATGCAAAATGCTCTGGTGACAGCTAATGCCAGTTTTGCTCCACAAGAAGAGAAAATAGTCAACTATATATTAGAAGAAACTTTACTGCTATTATTGCGATCGCTCCCTACAGAACGAGTCACAGCAGTATTAGATACTAACTATTATGCGCCAACCCCAGTATTAGGATTAAAAAGTCGTGCCCTTCCAGAATCAGTAGAGGCAAAGCTAGCAGCAGAAGAACTCGACTTTCTTCAACAACTTAAAACTCAGAAGTTACCCAGCACGCCGATTGTCTTAGCAGCTACCTTAAATCCCAAGCAGTCGGCGAGGGAAGAACTCTTTTCTGGTTTTAGTGCTGGGTTATTTACCTACGCCTTGACGCAGTATTTGTGGGAATTCACCCCAAATACCAAAATTCAAGTCGCCCTCTGGTATATGGAAAATTCTCTATCAAAATTGGGTAGTAAACAGCAACCAGGGTTATTAAGTAGTCAAAAAAATCAACATTTAACGTCTCTACCGCCAGACAGTATTATTGGTGCAGAAGGCGCGGTGATAGCCATTGAAGAAGACGGTAAAACAGTCCAGCTGTGGTTAGCAGGATTACCGCCACAAGTGCTGCTATACTACGGAGTTAATTCTCGATTTACTTTAGGAACAACAAGAGAAGAATTAGTATTGCGATCGCGGACTGGGTTAACAGCAAAAGCGCAAATTTCCCAAATAGAAGGTGCAAATCCCCTACAAATCGGGCAACTTATCCAAGAAGCAGTCCGGGTTTTACCCCGAAATATTAATTTAATAATTGCTCTGGATACTGGATTAGAAAGAATTGAGCGCGTAGACGCTACAAGTGCTTTTGCTGGATTTCCCCATGTCTCCACCGTAGTCGCAGGGGAAAAACCGGCTGATTATCTATTTGCCAAACTACAGCAAACACCTAGTCGTTATGGTTTATTTTCTCTGAGTGGCGAACTAATTTCTAATGCCACGGGGGAAGCAGGAGAAGCAGTAAAATCAACAGTGCAAAAGTTAGCACCAAAATTATCAACCTTGTTAGCAGCCAAGTTATGGCGACTGACAGAAAATCAAGGTTCTTCCCGCTTGGCTCTCAAGACAACCTTAGAAATAATTAACAACATATCGCCTCGCGTTATCATGCAGCGCGAAACAGTACGAACTTTCAAAACAGAAACTTCGATTCAAAAATCACTCCCTACTCCGATTGTCCCTATCGGTAGTCAAATGCAATATCGGGTAGAAAACCAGAGCGATCGCCCAGTATATTTAATCTTGCTGGGATTAAACAATAATCATACAGCGATCGCCTTCTATTCTTGGGAAACTCTCCAAGAACCAAACACCACAGACACCAAACCTCTGCTTAAAGAAGTTGTCATCGCTCCAGGTGAAACCCTCATCCTACCCCAAACGAATACTGCTTCCGAATGGATGATTTCAGGGCCAGCTTCTGAGTGCGAACACCAACTGATTTTTAGTACTGCCCCCTTTAACGGAACTCTGGCCGCCTTGAACACTGCCAAGTATTCCACAACCGAACAAGGGCCAATTGGCCCATTGTTAAATTCCTTAGAAGTTGTACAAGCCTTGCTACAAGACTTACATAACGCTAGCGCCTTCAAAACAGAGATGAACGTTACAGCAGCCGATTCACATAGCTTGGATGTGAATAATTGGGCAAGTCTTAGCTTTAGTTTTCAAGTGCTATAAGTTAATGTGATTGAAGAAGAATGCAAAATTCAGAATCAAGACATTCTCTACGAGACGCTGCGCTATTTGCTTTTTACAATCAGAATGAATTCTGACTTCTGACTCTGCCTTATCCTAACGACAAATATTTACGCCCACCTACTTAGTGCCTCTACTAAAGCTTGATTTTGCTCATCTGTCCCAACAGTGATGCGTAATTTATCATCTAGTCCAGGCTGCTTGAAGTAGCGGATTAAAATTCCCCGTTCCTTCAATTTTTGATAGAGATATTCTGCATTTCCTTCTCTTGGCTGCGCCAGCAAAAAGTTAGCTTGGGAATCCCAGATGTGAAAACCTAATTGTTTCAAGTCTATTGCTAACTTAGTCCGTGATGCTTTAATCTTGGCTACACAAGCATTTTTATAAGCTTGGTCAGTGATGGCAGCCGTGCCAATTGCACAAGCGATCGCATCAATGTTATAGCTATCTTTAACCTTAAACAATCCCTGCAAAAGTTTAGGATTCGCCACCCCAAAGCCCAATCGCAATCCTGCCAACGAGTACCCCTTAGATAGCGTCCGAAGCACAATGACGTTTTCGTGTTCCTTAACCAAAGCCAATGCATTCTCTTCGGTAAAATCTATGTATGCTTCATCAATCACTAAAACTCCAGATAAGTGGCTGGCTAATTTTCGCAACTCATCTGTTGCCACCACATGTCCCGATGGACTATTGGGCGACGCAATAAAGGTCACAGCCCCATTGGCAGCAACTAATTCGTCCTTTGGTAAGCTGTAGTCTTTGCTGTAGGGAATCTCAATAATTTCCGCCGCTTGCATTTCTGTCAATGTCCGGTATAGCACGTAAGTAGGCATCGGATAAACTACCTTTTTCCCAGGTTCAGCACAGGCTCGAATCACCACACTTAACAATTCGTCACTGCCATTTCCGACAATTATCCAATCACTAGGAACTCCTAAAACTTTACTTGCAGCTTGCCGAAATTCCCCCCCAAAAGGTTCTGGATACCGCCGCAACCACTCACCATCAATATTTCGTAACACAGCTAATGCCGCAGGAGAAGGAGGATAGGGATTCTCATTGCTGTTAAGTTTAATAATCTGTGTACCACGTTGAGGCTGCTCGCCAGGAACATAGCTAGCCATTGCATCAACATTAGAGCGAAAATAGTTGGTCATAGGGCATGGTAAATTGAGTGGGATGTCTACGACGGGCGTAGCTGCGACACCTTATGACGTATCTTAAGCAAATTTCAACCCGCAATTTCTGACGATATCGTTTTTTGTCATTTACATCAGAAAATACGGCTTTATAAATTACGAATTACGAATTATAAAAATATGTCAGATAAATGGAATCCAGAACTATACGAACGATTTCAAGCTGAAAGAAGTCGTCCATTCTACGACTTGGTAGATATGATACATCGGCAAAAAAACTTACGAGTTCTCGATTTAGGATGTGGAACCGGAAAGTTAACGAAATATCTGCATGAAACCTTAGCAGCACACGAGACTTTAGGGATAGATGCTTCTGAGAAAATGCTGGAAAAGGCGCGTCAGTTTGAAGGCAATGGACTACGGTTTGAGCAAGGACGGATTGAGAAAAACCCAATAGATGGGGAGTTTGATGTGATTTTTTCTAATGCAGCATTGCAGTGGTTGACGGGACATGAGATTTTATTTGAGAAATTGCGGGCAAAACTGCGACCTGGTGGACAGCTTGCCGTACAAATACCAACGATGGATAGTGAGCCAGTGCATCAGATAGCAGTTGAGACTGCACAGGAATTCAGTCAAGAATTAAGAGGATATGTGCGGCGTTTAGAGGTACTTCCCCCAGAAACATACGCCCGAATTCTTTATAAGTTGGGGTTTGTCAAGCAGGAAGTCAAGCTTCAAATTTATGGGCATGTGTTGCCCTCACGAGAAGCCGTAGTGGAGTGGTATCGCGGGACATTGCTAACGGCTTATGAGTCCCTACTGGATGCCCAAACCTATGAGAGATTTGTCGAACGCTATCAGCAGAAGCTATTCGAGTTATTAGAGGATGAGCGCCCGTTCTTTTTTCCCTACAAGCGCATCTTAATGTGGGGGCGTATTTAAGAAACTGAAACTAGTTGTGATTTCAAGCATGATCTTGCTTGATTTGGAAGATAAAGTTGCAGAAGTTGTCCAACTTCTCCTTCAAATCACAAAAACAGGTTTTGAACAGCTGTGTTTTAATAGTGGAGCTAAGCGGATTCGAACCGCTGACCCCCTCAATGCCATTGAGGTGCGCTACCAACTGCGCTATAACCCCAAAACAACTAGTAGATAAGCTTAAAAAGCTTACTAATTAGTTTTATAAATTGTATTAGCTTTATTATTATGCAAGTTTATGCAATTTAAGTCAAGACACCTATATTAAGTTATGTGGATGCGATCGCCATCAGTTAGGCTTGTTATCAAAATGCCCTGTCTGTGAAAAACCCTTTCCTATTCTGGCTTTATGGATAAGCGGACAATGCCAGCGATGTTTTACATCCTTTGCAGAAATGGCAGAATATCAAAAGCATTACTGATTAAGAGAACTTGTCTTAACAAGTCACTGTACACAGTCGATAAGTCTCTAATATTGCGACATTAGTTTGTGAGCGGTTATCTCGAATGAACTACAACACCAATTAGTGAAATAGCGACATTAATTTGTGAATGTACACTAGGAGTTGAAACCCCTATTTTGTTATTGCTCTTTCAAAATGGCTCAGGTCGGAGTTGAACCAACGACCCCAGGCTTATGAGTCCCGTGCTCTAACCAACTGAGCTACTGAGCCATGTTTTTCAAAATCATTAACTAATGTAGCATAGAAATTTGCTCAAGACTAGTCCATTTGGCAATTTTGTTAGAACTTTCATCCTTATTGAGGTAATAAAAGTAGAAGAGGGAGGTAGACTCCCTCAACTAACAAAGCAATGATTTAGTTACAGACAGCCAAGAATTATAGGCGTTGCGGTAACATAGCTATTGGGTTAACAGCACCCTTGCCTGATGGATGGATTTCAAAGTGGGTGTGTGGCCCAGTACTGTGACCAGTGCTACCCATTAAAGCAATTGTTTCTCCTTGATGTACTGCTTGACCAGGTTGCACCAGAATCTTGCTGTTATGAGCATAGCGAGTCGTGCTGCCATCAGGATGGCGGATTTCAACGAGGTTGCCATAGCCACCATTGTTCCAGCCAGCTTTTTCTATCGTCCCCTCAGCTGAAGCTACAACTGGCGTGCCAGTGGAGTTAGCAACGTCAATTCCTTTGTGCATTCTACCCCAGCGCCAGCCATAGCCAGAAGTTAGGGTTCCCTTTGCTGGCCAGGTGTAAGCTAAGGTTGAGGAAGATGGAGGAGGTGTAAGTTCGTCAATGGGTCTGGGAAGATATTGATCCACTGCTGCCAAAGGTGGTAATACCTGTGGAGAAACTGTGGTTCCTCGCATCTTTCCTAAGGAGTCAGAGGCATTTACTTTTCCAGGAGGCGTTGCCACCCTTGTGGCAGATTGAGTGCGAGAGGGAGTCCACTGGCTAGCAGAACCCAGATTAGGCAAGAATTCTGGGTTTACTACTTCGGTAGGGCGTACAGTAGTATGGAATTGGGACTTAGGCTGAACGCTATAGTTAGCCCGAATCGGTGTCGGAACTGGAATTGGTATTGCTACACTATTCGGTCTAGATGCAGGGTTAGGTACACTTAAATTATTGGGCGTAGAAATAGGAGTGAGTATAGCAGCATTATTTGCTTTGATCGCTGCTGCTGGCACAACTAAATTACCAGACTGTTGAGCGCGATATTTCTGCTGTAACCTCTGGATTTCCGCTTGTAAGCCCCGCAAACGGTCATTATTGTTATTGTTTACCCTTGCTACCCTATTTGCTGGTGTCTTCGGCTGTTGCATCTCGGCAAAAGCTTGTGGCACTGGAATGTCACCACCGACGCCATAAGACTTAGCTGTAGGGGGGGCAGTTTCTAAGTCGGTTGCACTATTTGCC
Source organism: Nostoc sp. DedSLP04 (assembly GCF_034530775.1). Lineage (NCBI taxonomy): Bacteria > Bacillati > Cyanobacteriota > Cyanophyceae > Nostocales > Nostocaceae > Nostoc > Nostoc sp. DedSLP04. Next base: position 75,880 of record NZ_JAVRCL010000031.1, read on the forward strand.
TGAATCTGTACAGTTACCGGTGCAGGGACGGCAACGCTACTGTTGTCGGCAATAGTTGGTGATGGTGAACTAGGTAGATATGAGTTAGCACTACCAATATTCAAAGGGGAGGTAGCAACATTAGGAGTTTTGCTAGACTCTACAAAAGTGGGCTGACTCGCTACAGTTGCCTCAACTTTAACCGCAGGAATTTGAACCGCAGGAATTTGAACCGCAGGAGTTTGAACCGCAGGAATAACTAGTTTTTGACTAATTCGCAGTTCATTGGGATTATTGAGGTTATTTGCTTTAACTAGTTCTGATACTGAAGTGTTGTATCTGCTAGCGATCGCTGCTAGTGTATCTCCAGGTTTAACTTCATAAGCTGTATGCGTCGAGGAGGCAATCACTATTGGCGCCGATGGTACAGATGCAGTGTCTCTTGTCTTCTGTTTTAACTTCGATACCAGGTTCGCTTGGCTTGGATCGCTAGAAGTGTCTGACTGGACTGCTAATGCAGTCTTCTCAACCACAGTTTTCGGCTGCGCCAATTCTATATCAGCTTGTGATAAATTTTTGGTCTCTCCAGACTTCAATTGCGCCAGACTCTTTCTTAAACGGTTTGATTTTTCTTGTAAGCGATTTAGTGCGAACTCTTGTTGCGCCTTAAGTTGTACATTTATTTCACTGTTAGCTGCGGTTGACGTTGCCACTGTTTGTGGCTGGGCAGTTAGTGATGTATTTGTACTATCAACACCATCAGCACTATAGTCAGACAGCTTATTGACTGTTGGAAAACTAGTTTCGGCTAAGGTATTGTTCAATCCCTGTGCCATTTTGGGCTTCAGGTTAGTGGAATTTTTATAACCTGCTGTTGTTTGAGAAAACTTGTTTGGTGCAGGAACTTGCAAAGATATTCCACTTGCCGCGACTTGCCATTTAGCTTCAAGCCCAGGCACTTGTGATACTGCCGTTGGTTCCACGATTACAGGATTTTCCGGCACGCTCGCTGATGAGATTGCTTGGGACTCCAGCTTAGTGGAGGCGAATTTCACCTCGGTGTCAGGAACAGCAGGAATCGCTGAAGTTGCCTTTTGGCTACCTACTGGCACCGCTGCTTGGGCTTGATCGCTTTGTCGAGTCACCAAAAGGCTGGTTGCTCCCATAGAGATTGCCAAGCCAATCATCGCCGCTTTTGTCCGCACCCGGCTGTTCACTTTTGGATTCATCACATTTAGCAGTTCTACCGGGGCATCATCGCTGCTAGGGGTATTGTTCAACACAGCTTTTACTCTCTTTTTCAATGCTCGTTTCAAAGACGACCTCCTTACGATCACTAGCGCTTAACTAACCTCGATTTTTCAGTTGGATACTAGTCAATGATTTAGATCGCAACAAATGATAGATCGAGATCACATTCACCAGAGATGCTTACGCAAGATTAACCTGCTTCTCTGATTTAGACAAGTTCACATCTGTTTGCAAAACTTAAATTTTGCTGTGTTTACTTGTCCGAACCACTCCTAACACCACTTAGGAAGATTTTACTCTTTACCATTATCCGCGCTTGTCTTGCGTCAATCGCGGGGACTGGACAAACTATTTGCCAAGTCCAAGTCGCTGCTGAAAATTAAATTGCGGCGACTTCTGGAAAAGTTATGCCCCCTGCTGTAGATATCTTCAAGATATTTCTACCCCATCCGTCTTCATCAACACGAGACTTTACGTTGATTATTCCCTAAAAAACAACCGTATTAACTATCGGCTACTTTTGGGCTGATTTCTGTCCTCGATCGAGCAAAAATAGCTCAAATGTAATACATGACTGGATTTTAGCAATTTCGTTCCTAGTTTAGGATGTTTTAAATTCATCAAAATCTATCATTCAAATTCGGCAATATCCCAAGTTTCATATACAAATTTCTTATAATAACCTTACTATACTTGTAAGTATCTTCCACTACATTTCGCGAATAAACCCAATTTTTGGTATCTTGTTTTACATATTCTTGCTGTCATCAAGAAAATTTTTGCAGTCACAAATAAATCGTCTAATAGGTTTCTGGAAAGCTTATAAGTAAATACACTTATAAGCAGTCATGTAAACAACTATTCTAAATAGCCTAACTGACGACGGGTTTCAAATAAGCCTATTGCTACACTCACTGACAGGTTCAAGCTGCGAACCCCTGGTTGGCTCATGGGAATATAGACGGTAGCATCGCAATCTGACAGAATTGCTGGTGGTAAGCCTGTGGTTTCACTACCAAACAGTAGCCAATCATCAGGTTGAAACTGAAAGCTTACATAATTACAATTTCCATTAACCGTATAACCCAACCATCTGCCGCCACGCCTCTGATGTACGGTTTTAAAGGCTTCTAGTGATTCGTGATAGTGTAGTTTGACATAAGGCCAGTAATCTAAGCCGGCTCTTTTGAGGTAGCGATCGCTAATTTCAAACCCCAAAGGCCCCACCAAATGCAACTCTGTACCTGTAGCTGCACAAGTACGGGCAATATTACCTGTATTAGGAGGTATCTGCGGGTTCACTAAAACTACCTGAGGCATTATCCGTATAATTTAAGTATTGTATAAAAAAAATTATGGTCAATGTTAAATCTACCAAAAGGTAGAGGCTATTCATAGGTTTTGTTAATAATAATCAAGCATCCTCTATCGATTAGATTTTTAAAAGGAAGTATAAACTATCCCAGATCAATGCCTGAGAGGATATTTGGCTACAATCGGGAAATATTAAGTGTTGTGTAGACAAAGTAAGTACTTGTATTTTTTAGGGCTGGTAGTGCCTGCAAAAAAATCTACCATTTGTATGAAGACGAAAGTGGAGAGATAAGGGGATAAAACAAAGTGTTTTCTCAATGCTCAATCCCCAATGTCTTTTGAGTTAACCCAGCAGAGACGAACATAATTTGTCTTCGAGTTCGATTTCGCGCTCTTGGGTGGCAATAATAGCCTGAGTGATGACGCGTTGGCTGTCAAAACCGACTGCGTGTAATTGCAACCACTGTTGAGCTTCATTGCCTTCGCGGAGGATTTTGTGCAAAGGCGAAAGGAAACAGCTAAAACCTTGTTGCTTGGCGATCGCCCAAACATCTTGGTAAATTTCGGCAATCCAATCTCTGGCTACAATACTTCTGCCATCTTGCCAATGCCTCAACTGAGCATCAAGACTACCAGCAGCAGCAGCAGCTTCGTTGTCAGCAGTGAGGGTGACGAGTTCTTCAGCAGAGAAAGTGCTTTGGGTTAACGGATCGATGCTGGGGTTTTCGATTATTTGCAACAAACGCGCTTCTAATAAGGCAGTAATAGCCAATAAGGCAATGGGATCTGTGACTAAATCGCAAATTCGCAGTTCTAGCCGATTCAAGTCATAAGGACGGCGATCGCCATTTGGTCGCACCGATGCCCACAAATGCCTTACATTCTGCATGGTTCCGGCAACGAGTTGATCTTCCACCCACTGGATATGATCGGCGTGGCTGGCAAATAAGGGCACATGGCTGGGCGTTTGTGGGAAAACGCCCCAACGGGTGGAGTGATAGCCAGTAGCTTTGCCATCCAAGAACGGAGATGAGGCGCTGAGGGCGAGAAATAAGGGCGCTTCCATACGGATTACCCGACACGCCCGCATCAATACTTCTGGGTCGCTGATGCCGACATTGATGTGTACGCTTGCGGTGACTACTTTCGTGCCGTAGGTGTTCTCAATGTAATCATGATAGGGGTTTGCTGGATCGGAACGGAGAAAGCGATCGCCCCCACCCAAAGACAAAGTACTCCCTGGTATTAAGGTGTAATCGCCCAAACGATTGAGGTAGTTTCGCAACTCCCGCCGGGGACGCAGCAAGGCACACAATAAATTTTCGTAATTATGGGATGGTTGAGTTATGTACTCGACGTTGCGGCTATCTGGTTCGCGCATAAATCCATCCAAAGCCGCAACAATTTTGTCGGAGAGACCGACGATTTCACCTTGAGGCGTGCCCGTGTACATCTCAATCTCAAAGCCTTTTAATAAGACCACCTTGTTCTCCTCGGCTCTCTCTACCTATAAATTGTATCGAACAAGACGAATCTCTGGATCTATCTTTAAGTCAATCAAAGGTTAAGAATCATTTAATTGACAATCCCCGCGAAATCAAGACGGTATATTTCAGACGGCATATTTCTGGATTGTCTTTGAGAAATTATTACTATTGGAGTAGGAAAAATCTTCTAGTGTAGGTTACATAATGCTACAAAATAAAATCATTGGGTGAATCACTCTCTTGAACAATCTTGAGACGTATAAACTGCGCCCATACTTCATCACTAAGTAAATTTAAAGCAGTTTCGGGATTGTTAATTGCGATCGCGCCGATCGCTTGACGCCATCTCTGTTGCAATAAATCAATAAAAGTCTCTTCGATAGAAACATGACTCAGCAAAGAAAGTGCAGTTTTAAAACTTGCTGAATCAGCTTGTATATTCTTAGACTTTAACCCTTGAAGTGCTATATTTAACCATACAGACATAAGTTCTAGCCAATTGCTTTTCTGTATCTCTTTGAGTGCAATATCTTCCATACCTAGCGCACTCCAGATACATAAAGACTCTATAGCAAGTTGAGAATCACGGTTTTCGAGAGCATTTTCCCATAATTTTTGAGCGTGATTTTGGAAGCGATTAGCGAGAAATTCATAAGCTTCCTGGACTTGATGGGGAATTGTAACTTTATAAACTGACTCACCTCGTGGTAGGTAATCGCCGCGATAGGATAACCAGTTATGAGAGCCGCAAAGATGGATTTGTTTATCAACTATTACTTCTTTGACATGAGAATCTCCCAACCAAAAAATCTGTACAGATGGTAAACCATCAGGCGTTTTTATCGATCGAAGTTTTTTCTCTACTTCTGGTGGAATTGGCTTATCTTCATCTTCTAGTCGTCGTGCAATTCCATGTCCAATTAAAATCCGAACTCCGCGATCAGCTAATTTCTGTAATAAATTTAGAAATTTTTCATTAACAACTGCCTGATTAACCCAAGGAGAATAAATTAGAATCTGACTTTTAGCCGAATTTAAAACTTCTGAAAAAGCTAGGCTAATTTGTCCATCGCGTAACTGTACAGCTTCACCTAACGCTTTATAGTTATCTATCTCACTAGTAGCTTTTATGGCAGCTTCTAGCGCCTTTTGGCGAATTTTTTCGAGTCTAACTTCTATTTCAGTATTTTTCTGCTTAAGAATAGCTTCACGTTGAAAGTTAATAGTTTCAGTTGGCAATTTACATAATGCTTGCAAAGATATTTTACCTTCACTGTGTAGCACTTCTAAGCAATTTGAGCCTGATTCTAAAATTTGCTTTCCATTCCTTATTTGAATAGTCAATTTATCTTCAATAGCATCAAATATAACGAAAAGTGATATTTTTTTCCAGATTTTTTGAGTCGAAGCTAGTACTCTATAGGAAGTTACTATTTTTCCCTCTTCTGGTAAATGAAGTGCTAAACCTGAAGTTTGAATACTTTTTTGGATTTCCTCAAGGGGTAAGGAAGCAATATCAGCAATTGTACGATCAATAGTGATAAAGTCTGCCAAATCAGGCAAATTTATCACTGTCTCATTTAAGGATTCAGATTGAAAGGTTATTCTGTCGCTTAAAGGGTCTGTAATAGCATTAATCTGTACAGGATATGGAGGTTGTGGCACAGACCCTTTTTCATAAAATGAGCGGCCTTCAGGAGTGGCTGTTAGTGGCGATGTTGGTGATAGAGTTTGTAAGGAACGAAGAGTTGCAGTAGTAGTTTTAATAAATACAGAATCCAGCCCAAGTATAGAGGCTAATTCATCCTCTGTTGGCGGAGGTTGAAATTCAATAGCAGCACGGATGATAAATTCTTCGAGTACGTTAAACTGGCGGGGTTCTTTAATGCTCAGTTCTACCGGAGTTTGAAGCAAACTATAACGGAATTGACGCGCTGCTAAAACTGATAAACTAGGACTTTGCGCTTCTATTTCGTCTACCAATTTTTTGAGAGTTTCATCAATAGGTTTAGCAGAAGAGGCGAGAAACATCAATGAAACCTCCATGTAGACGCACGATATTTGAAACATTGGAGTACATACCTCCGACTTGTCCACGCTGCTGAGTAAATAGGGAATGACAACCCACAATGACTAATAGTTCTTGAGCGCGGGAAAATGCAACATTAACTCGTTCTGGTTTCTTAGCAAATCCCACATCTCCTCTACTATTATTGCGAACCATACTCACAATTACAACAGGTCGTTCCATACCTTGAAATCGGTCTACTGTACCAGTGGTGATTTGCAACGATGGGAAATCTTTAGATTGCAGGCGTTCATCAATTTTTCTGAGTTGAGCGCCATAAAAAGTAATCACGGCGATTTCTTTTTTTGGTTCACCATTAGCAACTCTAGAAGCCCAAGTACTCTCAAATTGCTTACATAGATATTCAATTGCATTAATTTCTGGAATATTAAAAAATGAAGTTCCTATCGTTTCTTCTTGAAACTTATTACTTCCAGGCGTTTTTATCCAAATAAGATGGTGACATTTTTTGATGATTTCGCCTGCTAAATTATGTGCGCGTTTTGTATCCGGCTCTAAAATACCACATTCTAGTTTACCATCATAAAACTGATTGATTGCTTCCATAATTATGGGGTGCATTCGATATTGAATATTTAACATTTCTTTGATGCTATCATTAGCACTTTTAAACTGAATTTTAAAGAGTGATTCTTGCAATAATTGTAGTTCTGTATTTGTGCTACCAATCTCTTGAAAAACTTCCTCTAAAGTCTTCGTGTCAAGCATGGGTGGTAATTGCCGATGGTCGCCTACCATGACTAACTTTTTGGCTTTCAAAGCGGGGATTAATAACTCTGGAGGAGTACATTTACTAACTTCATCAATAATGACGACATCAAAGTATTTGAATTCTTGTGAAAAATTGTAATTTGCAGCTTGAACGCAAGTGATACCAACGACATTGGCATTATCTAGATAAATCCGCCTTAAATCGTTGCGACCGCTTTCCGTTGGCTGTCTTAATTTTGCTATCCAATCTTGAACAAAGTGCTGATATCGATTAAGATAAAATTCTTCATTTTGAAGTTGCTGCTGCCAATATTCAAACTTTACCTTGATACTGCGTAAAAAGTCCAAATTAAACAAGTCTGTCGAATCAACTTCAAGCTTGAATTTACCAGGAATTGTTTCCCAAATTGACTGCCACCAGATTCGTTCAGTTGATATGTATTCTAATTGCTGCCGTAAATGCTCAACAATTGTCTGTATTTGACTTTGAGTTTCTATAAATTGGCTTTTGTAGGTTTCCGTTGTTTCCTGCAAGCTAGTAATGCGAACTATGAGCAGGTCTTTGCTAGTGGAAAGTGTAGCAAAAGGATCGATCAAGGACATTAAAGTATCAAGTTGCTTGGTACGATTTTCCCAGTCCCGTATTTTTGCTCTAAATTGTGGTATTTTAGTCAGAATATTTGAAGGATTATTGAGGTATTCTTGCACTAAAAGTCTTAATTCTTTGGGTAAGTATGGGAAGGGGAAAAGTTCTTGTAAGAGTGCGATCGCTCTTTGAAATTTGAAGTCAGCTTCACTGCGATAATTTTCTAGCTGCTCTTGATTAGCAGATATTTTTTGCTGCTCATTAGCTACCAACCTCATCTGTTCATTTAATTGAACCTCAAGCTGGTTTTGCTCTATTTCTGTTTCAGTTTGTAGTTGCTTCAGCCATGTACGCGCACTCGTAACTATACCATTAACCACTTCCTCTGTAATTTGGGAGATAGCGGATTCACTTTTAACAGGCTGAACTCTTTGACGTATAATCTGGGCTTGTCTCCTAATAGCCTCAAGAGTTACCGCCGCACCATAACGGCGGCTATATGGACGTAATTTTTGAGCTATGGAATCCAAACTTGGCTGGTTGACAGCAAACGCAAGTATCCATTCGATAATCCGACCCCAAACCCCTAGTGGTTTCTCAATCTCATCGATGCTATTTTGTGCTAGTTGCTTCAGCTTTCTAAGAGATTCCACAGGGTCTAGCGTGTTAATAACGCTCACCTGCCAAATGGCAGCTTCATCGATTGAGCGATTATTTAGTATATTTCGTCCCTGCACAAGTAAATTTCTGATTTCAGTAACCCGACTGCGTACCCTATCCCATTGGCGATAATTTGGAATTAATTCATTGACTTTCAACTGACACCGATCAATACTTTGTTGCCAAGGTAGATATTGATCTGCGATCGTCATGCTTCGTAATACCGAAGGTAATAAGATTAAGTCAACTGTAAAGTCTTGACGATTTTGTAAGCACTGTGTCAATACATTGGCAATATTTAAATTAGCTGTAGACAGCCATATATCAAGATCATTTATTGCTAAACTGACCTCAGATTCACGGTTATGTAGATTCCTAATTCTTTGGTGCAAACTTTGCTGGTTAGCAAGCAATTGTTGGTGATTTGACTTTAGGCGAGCAAGATATTCTGAATTTTGTGTGTAAGTTTGTGCAGCTAACTCCGCTTCGGTCATTGCCATAGCTATATCACTGGCGTAGGCTAATGCTGTGCTAACTTCAGTAATCCGAGAAACTACAGTCTTCTGCAACCAACCAGCTAAACCAAATAAGCTATGATTTGGACGAACTATACCAAGTTCAGAAGCCAAATTAATTGCTAACCGAAGATTTGCAGCAAAGTTTCGCAAGGAAGCGTCTGTAGATGTGTATTTATTCAGACCAGCCCACAAATTAAGAAGTGCTGGATCTTGCCAGTCTACTGAAGGTGCTTGATTCAGCAACTCCTCTAAAGCAGTTTTCAGAGATTCGACCTCAGCCAGTTGAGATGCGGCTTGATTATATTCATTTTTTTGGGTCGTACAAGTTGACTCTAAATTTGCTTTACGCGTCTGTAATAAATCCTGCTCTTTCTTAAATACCTCTTCTACTTTCAGGTATGCTGTGAATCGTTGTGATGCTGCCAGCAATTCACGTAAAACTCTTACATTATCGAGGTGTTTAGCAAGATTTTTTTCGCAGTCTGTAGCAGTATTTTCTAACCATGTGCCAATCACTCGATTTTCTAAAAACGGCTGTCCTTGTTCTCCAACTCTTTCGGCGTTTCCCTTTCGCACAGCCCGAATTAGTGGGTTATGAACTAATCGACTCAGGGCGTTATCTATTGCTAAATTGGCTTGAGAAGTAATTAGAGTGCGTCCACCCCGTAGAGCAACTTGATAGCAAATCTCGGCAATTACGGTAGTTTTCCCAGTACCTGGTGGCCCTTGAATTAAAACTAAATCTTCAGCTGCAAGCACTGTTTCTACTGCTGCTTTCTGGCTATGATTAGCTGAGGATAACAACAAATCCTTTGGTTGCAATTCGACAGTTTTTTCAATAGGTCTTGCTTGGGAAGCGTCGAATAAAAAGTTTCCCAAATAGGGATTTTGGGTGCGTCCTTGTCTTAATTGTGCCAAGGCTTCTTTTTTGCGTTTAATCTGTTGGATGTCACCAACTGCCTCAAAAAACAAAAATCCGGTAGCTGGTAGCTGATAACGTCCTGCTGCCATGTAGTCTGCTAAATCGCGTTCTAGCCTTACGCGGATAATGCAACTGTTTGGAATAACTTCTTCAATAATTCCTAATTGGCGGCTGTTGCGCCAGTTTTGTCCTTTGGGAGTAGTCTCGAATAGCTTAACCTCTTCATTTTTTGCTCGTTTTACCCGTTCCCAGAAGTTTTCCACAGCCAAGGAATTTTCATCAGAACCGTCAAGAGTAGCTGAGATTACGTCAATCTCAAAAGTGATCCGTTTTCCGAAGCCATTGTGGCTGAAAAAAGGCACACAAAATTGGCGTGTTTTAGCGATTTTTTCCTCAATCTGTAAAAATACTTCCCAAATTCGCAGATGATCTTCTGTAGGCAGATGGTCGCCGCATATAGGCATAGCTGCCATCCGTGCCAATGCCGTTGACGGAATATCAATACGATACTGATGATTAGGCAGCAACCGTAAATAATAAGGTACAGTATAGCCATCAGCATTTCCCTGTGAAAGTTCTAGCAACTTAGCAGATAGTACCTTTAAACCGCCCCTTCCATTTTGTTGTACAACTACTATGAATCCTAGTGTTTTTCCTAGCTTGTCAAGTCTTGCAGGTAATTGAAAATCATCACGATCTGTTGCTATGGTTAAATCCCAAATTTCTTCTTCAGGATTTTGCCCCGCACCCTTGCGGCGTACATATACTAAGCGAGGCTCTTGACCTAGTAAATCAAATATTAACTCGTTAGCACGCTCTTGTCGCTGCCAAGGTTCACGATATGATTCAAGGACTACTTGACTTTCAAAATTGCTGATTAAACTATTAATTGCCGAAGAACCTAAGAAGACATAGCCCCATTTTTCCGAATCTGTTTTAATATTTAAGCAACTTGCTTGGAAAGATGTAGTAACGGATAGTTCTGGCGTTTTAGAAGGACGATTTGTTAATATTTTGGGTTGATTAATTTCCAAAATTTGTTGTTTGTGAATGGGAGCAAGCCGATTTGGAGATATAGTCTTTGGTGAAGTTGGTTGATGACTTGTTATAGCTAATTCCTGTTGTATCCCATTTGTAGATGCATATTTTTTAGCAGCCAAACGGATTCGTCCTGCATCAAATTCTGAAATTTTGCTACTATAGCTTTTGACCACGATGTTGAGTTGGTCGCAAATTGCTAGTAACTCTTTGTTCTCCAAATTCAATTCTTTTGATAGCTCATAGATTCTGACTTGCGCGTTGTTCATCCACTGCTTGCCTTTGCCAACAAAGTTTTCCAAGTCTAGTATTCCCAAATGCTGAGAAGGAACATCATCATGAACTTCTGCGGCTTTGCTTATGTTGGGTAGTATTACCCACAAACAATAAAATTACCGCCCTCTTAGAGAGGTCGATAATCTAAGATTTTCAATTTTCAAAAATCAAATAGAATTGCTATCTATTCTGTATTCTCAATCCTACACAATTACTCAAAACCGAAATTTTACTATGAAAAATGCCAGCTTTGGTGATGGCTAGTTTGCCCAGTATATCGCCTCAATTTCGTCTACAAAATTTTTGAGATTGTCATCAATCGGTTTAGCAGAAGAGGCTAGAAACATCAACGTAACAAGATTGGATAATTCAATTTCTACAAATACTTGTAAAGCATGAGGCAAACTACTTTTATGCTTTCAACAAGTCTTGGCGACGACTAGCGCACCAAGCAAATCCAGCACCAGTCACAAACATTAGCAGACCATAAATTGCCCCAGGAATGGCCATTGTAGGACTGTTCAGTAGTGTAGGTGTAGAAGCGATCGCGATCGCTAGTGTCCGATTTTGAATTCCTACTTCTACTGTAATTGCTGTAACACGTTTTTCTCCTAATCCGGTTAAAGTAGCGATCGCAAAACCTAAAGTTATTGCAACTATATTCAAAATTAGAGTTGCCTAGCCCACATCTATGACATCACAACAATAGCGTCACAGAAAGAGCAACATCACCCCCAGCCAAAAACGTAATCATATTACTTCCATCCTTAACCCGCGTTGGTAACAATAAAAGTACCTCTGGATTTTACCGTATTCCCGTTAAAATTTTAGTTAGGGAACTCCAAAAAATAAATTATCCAATTTGTTTACTCAACTAGACTTCTTTCTTCCTTGTCTCTCTGCTATGGAATATTTTTTTACTTGGAAGTCCCTTATTGCTTGTGACAATCAATATAATTAACCACAGATCGATATAGATTTTCATAGAGGCGCACAGATGTACGCCCCTAAGCAAGCCTATATTTTATTCAAATGAGAATCGCTACAGCAGGCAGATTTCATCGAAGAGGAGTAGTTTGTACCTCTTCTAAGGATGGTAGAGATTTAGAAGAACTAGCGCTACTTTCTGGTGTTGAAGGTTCATCATTTACAACTCCATCCCATGAATAATTGCAGATTTTAGTGCGAAGTAATGTACCAAATGTCAGGTTAATTACTACAGCGAAGGAATCGATAAAAATTAGATTCAAAAAGCGATCGATCATTAGACCCCCTTGAGCTAACTTGAGCATCAAGTGATATTTGCTTTCTTACTACACCTGCCACAATGTCTTTTCCAGAAATGCATCGTGTATTAATACTTCTCGGTTGGGTTGCACAGCTAACTGTGTGCCCATAATATAAATATAATTTGGGATAATTTATTTTTTGGAAGTCTCTTAGGGGATTGCCGACTGTTGTAAATTAAGCTCTTGAAATGCCTCAGAAGACTCTTCCAATGTCAAGCTACCAGAAGATTTACCGTTGATTTGTAGAGTGTATTTACCCTGTGGTAAGCCTTCTAAATAATAGACTCCAGCACCGTTGGTGACAGAAAAACGCCGAGTCCCCCGATCTGGTTGTATAGCTTCTACCCGTGCGCCTGCGATCGCTTGTGTGTCAGTACTAGTGAATAAAATAAATTGAGGCAAAACTCGCCAATCTAGATTAAAACGGCTAGACAAGCGATCGCTAATAAATGCAGTACTCAAGCTGAAAGATGGATTATAGCGAATATCTGTATTTACATCCTATTACCCGTCAATGCTGAAACTGCTACCTGCAAAGGTAACTTTCCCGGACGCCAAAATAATTCTGCTAAGGCTCTAGCCGATTCGTCATACACTCCACCTAAACCTACTGTCAGATTTTCCGATAAACCCCAACGCCCAGCAATTCCGCCTTGAAAGTCAGAAAAGTTGCCCAAGAAACTTTGATTTCCCACAAAATCCCGTCGTAAGCCACCAGAAACGATTAATCCTGAAGCACCTGCTGGTAATTGTCCTAGTACTGTCGAAAAACTAGCCTCTTGAATTTCTGGTTGGGCGGTGAGTCGTCCTTGGGGATACAGCAAGATGCGATAATTGTTGCCCAAAAATTGATTTTGGCTTTTAATATTTTCAAAACGGTAAATGCCAGAAGAATCAACTAAAATTTCGGCAATCACGCGATCGCCAAAACCTTGCACCAATCGCGCTAATGTACCTGGTTCAGCCTTACCAGAAATTGTCCGTCCAATAGAATCTGCTTGTAACTGTTGGCGAGGATCGGAAGAACCACCACCGAAGGGTTGAGGTGGTACAAACCCCTGTTGTTGAATGGATGTAAAACCCCAATAGTCTCCTGTTCCTTGAGTCTGCCAAAACGTTGGCTGGGAAACTACAAAATAATCAGTTGAATTAGTTTGTCGAAGAAACTGCGCTTCGGCAATATTCCAAGTTTGCGGATTTTCTAAATTTGGTTGATCGGTGCGGATGAACCACGAACCACCAAAAGCACTACCAACAGCAAGAAAATCACCTCTATAGTTTGTCGATCTGCTAGCACTACCGCTAGCATTTACCTTCTGTTCAATTGCAGCGATACTAAACTTTTGAGGTGCAACCTGTGGTAATCCTTCTAGTTGAATTGGAGTTTCCGTTTCTGCCAATTTGCCACTAAATCGATCTAGTCCTGGAACATCTAAAACTATGGCGTATTCATTGATATCAAATTTTGCCGTTACGCCAAAGAGAGTTTGTAAATCTTGAATTGTAAAGACTAATCCTAATTCTGGATCGGTGCGAAGTTTTGTTGGATCGATGCGAGTCACAACACCAGGTGATCGCACTTCTAATCGATCATCAGGTAAAGTGGTAATATTTAATTTTAACCTATAATTCCCACTTGCCAGACAAAATTATCTATATTAATGCTGTATTTTACAGCAAGATTAATTCTTCCAAATTAGGCACAGATATAAGATTTAATTTGAATTTATTCAGGATTTACGCAACTGGCACAAGCAATGGTGTGCGAAGCGCACCGAGCACCGAAAAACTACACAGAAGACATAGCAATTTCTGGACGTTTTTGTTGCTCAACTAAATAATTAAAAAGCAAATTGTGCTTAAGCTTGTAAATAGTTTTACCTGTTTGATAAGCTAAACTTTTCAGTTTTAGCTAAACTAATATAGTGCAAGCAATATGATTTATTTCAAGATACATCATTGATTATTATTACTAATTCGAGTAAAGCCAATCAAGCTACATTCTGGGTAATTAAATACTTCTGTACTACTGGCTAGCGATCGCACTGTGCCAGTTGCGTAATTTATGTAATATAAAATACATAATACCCTTATTTGAAAAGGCAGCATATAAGGCGTCCCCCTTTATACCCAAAACACTTGTAAACAGGCCCCCTAGATGCTTGATAGCGTTCGCGCAGCGTCTTGTAAAGAAGCTTTAGTAACATAGGAGCGTCGCCCTCAGTACATTATGCCTGCTCTACTTGAGAAAATTCTAAACGCTTAGATGCGAAACGGTGCGCGAACGCTTTCGCGTAGGGGTACGCGGACTCATGAAAATACTTGGCGTCTACCTTTATGTACTAAACCCTCTTTCGAGGTTGGGAGAAGAACCGCGACACTAATACCACTGTGGCTCTACGTGTAATAAATAATAGAAACCTCAAAACACCCTAACTCAGTCTATAAACTTTGTCTTCTAAAGTCGTACTAGCAAGAACTGTCTTTTATCTTTATCTTCATATCTGCTAGCATTTGCGTAGAATATTTGATAAAAACTCATACAAACTGTATATTTTTAAGTATGTTAGCAAGTAACTATTTAATTATTGCGAAAGTGAGGTTAATATACCTAACCCTGTAGAATTAAGGTAAAAGTTCCTAGACAATGGGCTAAGGTATAGCTTCTTTAACAGACTAAATATTCTTGAGATGACCGAAAGCTAATGACTGAAGCGATCCAAATCGGTAATCGTACAATTACAGCTAGTGAATTGATTTCTTTACTGGCAAGTTACCAAATGCTGCCACAGTTGCAGCGAGAATTAATCATTGATGAGGCGATAGAGCAAAACTCACGCTCCGCCAAGGTAGTTATAGAGTGTACTCCTGAGGAAGTAGCCCAAGCTAAACAACAGTTTTACACTGAAAAACAGTTTAAAAATGAAGAAGATATCCAGGCTTGGATGGCACATCAAGGGCTGACTCCCGATCAACTAGAAGTTATTACCACTCGTAAGCTGAAAATTGAAAAATTCAAGCAAGCCACTTGGGGTAATAAACTGGAATCTTACTTTTTTCAGTCCAAGGCAAAACTGGACAAAGTAATTTATTCCCTACTGCGAACCCAGGATGTGGGAATTGCCCAAGAACTCTACTTTAGGATTCAGGCAAAAGAAAACTCTTTTGCTGATTTGGCGCGGGAATACTCACTCGGTCCGGAAGCCCAAACTGGTGGCTTGGTAGGCCCGATTGAACTGAATGCACTACATCCGATAATGGTGCAAATGCTCTCTAGTAGTCAACCAGGTCAGATATTGCCCCCTACCCGTATCGCTGAATGGTTTGTGATTTTGCGTTTAGAAAAATTTATTCCAGCACAACTGGATGAATTTATGAAAATGCGCCTGTTGAATGAACTCTTTGAAAACTGGCTACAAGAACAGCAAAAGCAAATCATGTCTGCACGACAAGCAAAGGAGGATAGGTGACAGGCGATAAACCTTTAACCCAATCGAATCGCCTCTAAAAGTGTTATGTGGCATTAGTAGCGCAATTCATGAGAAACAAAAACCCCCAACCTCAGATCAGAGCGTGGGGGTTTTTGTTAAATTAT
>NZ_JAVRCL010000032.1:0-91389 GCF_034530775.1 Nostoc sp. DedSLP04
ATTTCAGTTATTTACTACTTGCTTATGTCGGAAAGTGACAGAAGAGGGATACAGCAGATTTCAAGTTGGTGAGGTACACAAGCAAGCTAAATCTGTTACCCAGGTATAAAGCGTGTTTTATATCATGTCCGCTTGATTGCTTATTAAACCCGAAGAACCCCACCCCGCCAAAGCTACGCCTTGTCTCCCCTCCCCGCTTGCGGGGAGGGGTTGGGGGTGGGGTGTAATGACTGTGGTTAGCATAACTAATTATGCGGACATGATATTACTCCTGAATTCTGAATTCTGCTGTATATGTATTAGCGATCGCCTTTGAAAATGACTTTTATAAATTGGTCAATTTATTACACAATATTTAATAGTATATAAATTTCAATAATCAAAGGAAAAAAGCTATTGTCACGTTTTCACGAGACATTAATTTTTTAATAGTGCTAGTCATGCAGAATATAAAAAAATATTATAAGTAATAACATGGAAAAAAGTGTTATTAATGCCAGCCTTTCTACTCAGAACCTAACCTTTCGTCCAGGTGATACTCCTGTATCATTTGAGGTAACTGTCAATAATGACAGCGATCGCTTCGTCAATTTTCAGATAGAAATTACTGCGGCGGGTGAAATCCGCAACACAGGATATCGCTGGTATAGACTTGAACCAGAGGTAGCGGCAGCCAAGCCACCGGGCAGTAGTACCATCTTCCAAGTTTTCGTATTCAATACACCCATGCCGGGATTTGTTGGTACTGTTAACCTGATGGTAAACATTTTTTCACCGCAATTAGCACAACAGTCCAGACTTGTGCTACGCCTGAAAATCGAGCGAGACAACAGACCAACACATTTAAGTGTAGAATTACCTGTACGAGAGTTCCAAGTTTATCCTCGCAATTCTGTCGATATACCAGTACGGGTACGGAACTTGGGGCAACAACCAACTGAGGTAATGCTGCGTTTTACAGGCGTCGAGCCGTCTTGGCTAGCTGGCAGTGCAGAACGCCGATTACCCTTAGATCCAGGTGGTTTAGCAGAAGCTACATTCCAATGCCAACCTCCTTCTGTAGTGCAAGCGCCCAGTCAAAATTATCCTTTTACTATTGAAGCTGTTAGCAATAATGGTTATCCAACTAATGCTGAAGGCAATATTGAAGTTTTGCCAGTGGGTTTTATAGACTTTACTACCACCGAAAAACACCTGAAAATCCCCAATAAATCGGCATGGTTGCCTGACTGGAAATCTGATACAGCTTCCTTTGAATTACTATTTAAAAACGCTAGCAATCTCAACCAGGAAATTAATGTACAAGTGCAGGGTAGAGACTGGCGAAAATGTAGTTTTAAAAAGCTTCCCGAAACTGCTAATCTGCATCTAGGAGAGACAAGTAAAGTCATTCTCGATGTTAAAACAAAACGTCCTTGGATTGGAATCGGCAAAACTCTATTATTAGAGGCTAAATCGGAATTATCCGATCAACGTTTAGGCAGTACAGACCCAGCCACGCAGACATTAGAAGTAGAGACTCTGCCAATTATACCTTTATGGCTACAATTGGCTGCGATCGCACTATTAGCCGCACTCCTCGCATTAATCTTGCAACCAAAAGGTGTAATGCATACCCGTTCTGTCAACTCAGTGCGCTTTAGTGGCATTGGTTTATCTGTGGTCAGTGGCTCAGATGATTGCACCTTAAGATTTTGGAGAATTGGTGCTGATAGTTTAGACCCCGATGATACTGTAAGATATGCTGGACAACCCCTTGCTTGCGACCAAGCACAACAGCCTAAAGGCTTGATGGCGATTACCGATGACGCTGTAGAAGTCTTGCGCTTCATGCCTTTACAAAATAATCGCGCTGCTGTTGGTTTAGATAATGGTGTAATTGAACTTAGAGATGTCCCATCAGGTACAAAGATTAGCCAACTTCAAGACCTTAAAGATCCTAAAGCAAAAGGCGATCGCGTTTTTGACCTAGCTTTCACCTCAAACTCACTTAACTTATTCAGTGGGTATGGCAGTGGTAAAGTCAGACTATGGTCAAGACCAGCGCCTAACAGCGATTTTCTGCCAGAACCGCAAGTTATTGACGTACAAAGTAGATTGAAACTCTCAGGTTTCCAAGTCCGGGCATTAAATCTCAGCCCAGATGCAAAAACTCTAGTAATTGCTGGGAACTTTAAGCGTTTTATATTGTGGCAGTGGAATCAAACTCAATCTGATAAACAATCCCCAACTTTATCGGTGCAAAATCTAGAAAAACTAGACCCATTAGTTGGGCCTGAAGATTATATTTGGGGATTAGCTTTTGTTCCTGACTCAACAGGAAAAATCCTCGCAACTTCTGATTCTGCGGGTTTTATTACCATTTGGGATTTAAATCAGTGTCAAACTATCAAAAATCCGAATCCGCTAGAAAAAGTAAATGAACTTAATTGTTTGCAACTAGACCGTTGGTCAGCATCAAAAACATCTGTGCGGACTCTAGCATTTAGTGACGATGGGAGTCTCTTAGTAAGTGGTGGCGATGATGGACGAGTCGTAGTTTGGTACTTAACTCCCGAACATAAGCTTGACAAAACAAGAGCAGCAGAAGGTAAAACAATTTACCAAAGCTCTAAAAAAATCAATAGTATCGACTTGAAAACCAATCAAGGAACCATGATTGTGAGTGGTGGTGAAGATTTTCAGGTCAAATTACACCGCATCAAATAAGGGAATCAATGACATGCAAGCTAAATTCAATCCACTGCAAGTTATTATCAACCCACCTGGAATTCAATTTGGGATGCCAGGAGATACCATTGAACTTTATATTGTTGTAATCAATCAGGGAAATCAAAGTGCGGTTATTGACTTATATTTTGTTTTTGATGAAGTATTTCAAAATTTAACCGGCTGGTCTAGTTCTCCTAGAGAAAGTTTAGCGTTAGCTCCAGGGCAAAATAGCGACGAAGTCAGATTTGAGTTTCAAATCGCCGCAAATGCTCTCCCAGGAACCTATGACTATACACTAGTCGTAGATTCTCCTCTACATTATCCCCAAGATACTCCCATAACTTTCGCAAACCAAATTAAGGTTCTGCTAAAAGAACAGACTGCAATTCGGGTGAACGACCCAACATTTTCCATCAGACCTAACACCAACCCCAACAAACCGTTAATTTTCAATCCTAGTGAGCCTTTGCAAGTGGAGGTAATAGTTGACAATCGCTCTTATCTCGTAGACAGATTCCGCTTGAGTTGTCCAGATTTAGACGATGACTGGTTCACAATTAATTATCCTGCGACTGGATTTGAGGGGCCAGGATTAGTGTCTGACGTGACTGCATTAGAACTCAATCCTGGTACGCAAGGTCAAATATTGTTGAAATTTCACCCACCTGGAGATACCCTTGCTGGAAGCTATTCGCCGACAATCCGCTTGTATTCAGAAAACTCTCCAGATTTAGTACTGTTGGATTTGGTGTATATCCAAATTCCGACAAATTATCGCTTAGATATACAACTTAATACCATCTTGGGACAAGTTAGCCGTAGTCTTGGTAAGTACGAATTATCACTAGCTAACCAGGGCAATATTGTCCGCGAACTGATATTAAACTTAAAAAGTCGAGACGAAGAAGAACTCTATACTTACAAATTCGATCCCACTGAAGTCAGATTATTACCTAATAGAAGTGCTGTGGCTAATTTGACGGTCAAACCCAAACCTTGGTGGCGACGACCGTGGTTTGGTGCAGGGCTAGCGATCAACTTTCAACTCAACATCAAAGATCAACAAAATTTACCCCTACCGAACACACTGCCTCAAGGAACTTTGGTATGGAAACCCCGCCCTTGGTGGCAATTTCTTCTGTTAGTTTTGGCAATTTTGGGGTTATTGGGAGGGATAGGATTTATCATTTGGCGAATTTTAAACCCCGATCCTTTGAGATTAGAAAATTTTAGTGCAAATGACTCTCAAATTACTGAAGGTGATGAGGTAGCTTTAAATTGGGAAATTCATCAATATAAACAGTTAAAAAAGTTAGTTTTGACGGCTAAAGGTTCCCAACCTATTCAGCCGATTACTTATGACTTTAGCAATGGCATTCCTGAAACACTGGGTAAAGGAAGTGCTAATGAAATCCCTCCTTGTCAGGTACAAAATAAACAAGAATTAATTTGTAGCAACGTCAAAACTGGAGTAAAAACAA
Source organism: Nostoc sp. DedSLP04 (assembly GCF_034530775.1). Lineage (NCBI taxonomy): Bacteria > Bacillati > Cyanobacteriota > Cyanophyceae > Nostocales > Nostocaceae > Nostoc > Nostoc sp. DedSLP04. The sequence goes on from NZ_JAVRCL010000032.1 coordinate 4,194, forward strand.
AAGGCAATTACACTTTTGAATTACAAGCCTTTTATCACAATGGTATACAAATATTTTCTCAAACTAACCAAGTAGTAGCGCAAACTACCCAAGTAGAAATTGCAGAAAAACCAATTGCATCAGTAGTTAATTTTCAGCTAGATAAGCCACAGTACACAAAAGGTGAAAATATTCTTTTTAGTTGGACAATTGCACGTCCATTATTGCTGTCACAACTACAGGTTGTTGGCAATGCAGATGATGGTACATCTTATGGTGAACCAGTTACTTACAAATTTAATCAAGGCAATATTACAGACCCTAAAATTAAAAAACTATGTATACAACAAAATCAACAACTGCAATGTAAAAATATTCCTTTATTAGCAAATAAAGTGGGAAGTTTTGCATTTGAAATCAAAGCTGTTTCTAACAATGGAAGCGACAAAATTAGTTCTAAAAAAGCTGAATCAAAAATTCCAATATTACCTAAACCATTTAAAATTGTCTATTTCAAAATTAACGGTAGCGAGCAACCAAATTTGGTTCTCAATGAAGGAACATCTGCTATTCTGAGTTGGAGAGTAGAGGGAGAAAATATTCAGGTTAAACTTATACCATACGGCAATGACGTTCCAGCAGTTGGTTCAACGAAGTTTTTAGTAAATCAAGCCTTCCCCGCTCAAATCGGGCTGCTAGTCAATGATATATCTGGTAAGCAACAACCCCAGCAAAGAGGATTTGCAATCACAGTCCTCAAAAAAGTAGTGCCTACTCCTATACCTAGCTTTAACCCAATTCCACCTACTCTGCCACCTAGCAATAGTCCATTTAAGACTCCCTTACCTCAGAGGTAACTTTTTGGGCATTTGCTAGCTCAATTCCTGGTTTTATGAAAAGCTCGGCGTCTGCGCCCATTTTCAAGCTGAGGTTTTCGCAACGGTACTACCTCAGCTTCACTACTCTCACGTGCTACCCGAATCAACAACCCAGCAGCTATTAAACTGGCAATCATAGAATTACCACCATAACTAAACATCGGTAAAGGTAAGCCAGTAGTCGGTAGAGAACCTGTAGCAACACCGATGTGGAGCAATGATTGTCCTACCATCAAAGTCGTCACACCGATCGCTACTAATCTATGTACTATATTTTTAGCCTTCAGTGCCACAACTAATCCGAGAGTAGCGAATGTAGCTAAAAGTACCAACAACACCATACTGCCAACAAAGCCAAACTCTTCAGCGAACACCGCAAAAATAAAATCGGTATCTTGAATTGGTAAATAAAACAGTTTTTGTTGAGAAAGCCCATATCCAGCTCCCCAAGTTTTACCAGAACCCACAGCTAGTAGACTTTGCACCAACTGGTAGCCATCTCCTGTAGCATCCGCCCAAGGATTGAGGAATGACATTACCCGCTTACGCTGATACTCTTTAATACTAATACTGAGTAGCGCCAACATTACTCCACCAATTGCTGTTCCTCCCAGGTACTTGTAAGGTAAGCCAGCTGCTAAAGCAATTAGCCAGATAGTCATGCCGCAAAGTGCCGTTGTACTCAAGTTAGGCTGGGCAAGAATTCCTAAAAGTACCAAACCAAAAACGCCCAACCAAGCGAAGCGAACCCGCCAACTAATTCGTTCCCATTGACCAAAAAGCCGCGCACTTTGCAACACCAAAAAGGGTTTAATTAATTCTGAGGGTTGAATCGGAATTGGCCCGATCGCAATCCAACGCGCTGCATCAAAAGCTTTTTTTCCCAATCCTGGGATCAGTGTGACAAAAATTAACCCTAAAAACAGCAACAAAAACCAATGGGATAGTCCCAAAATTTTCTGCAACGGCGAATTAACAATAATATTGAATCCAATTAAGGAAACTAAGACCCAAAGCAATTGACGTTTAAAGTAATACAAACCATCATTCTGACGGGCATCAGCGACAGGATATGATGCTGAAAATAGCATGATCAAGCCGACGAACAGCCAAATCAAGGTTAACCAGCGCAACAATCGCGCTTCTAATGCCCAGTTGGAAACTGAACTATCAAAAATTGGAATCAGGTGGCGTAGATTCACGATCGGTACAGGTAAAAACTTAGAAATTAGGAGTTAAAAATAAAACTCATAAATCATAACTTATAACTCATAAGTAGGCTTTACAACCATAAATATTAGAGTTGTTAACTTCAATACACCACTAGTTCAATAATTTCTGACAAATTGCCATTTCTACACTGTAAAAGCTAAGTAGTATTTTATACTCAAAGCTCAGTTTTCTATAGTTAAAAGCGATCGCTCGAAAATTGACTGAAAGTGTTCTAAAAGTTTTTTGTAGTATCAATTCTCAACAAAAAAGAGGTCTTTCTCGACCTCTTACCAATTTCCTAAAATAATATTCTATTTACAGAATTACGACAAGCCAGTATTAGCGCCTTGCTTACCAGTTGCTAGTTCCACCTTGATGATTGTGCCGCCTGCTTTTTGAATGCGTTGCTGTTCGCGGAACCAGTTTTCATAAGGAACTAGCTTAGTGAAGTAAGTATTTTGCAGTTCGCGTTGCGTACGAATTCGGGTTTGGCTAGGAACTAGAGCAGTAATTTTAAACAAACGGGACATATTTTGAAAATCTCCTGTATACTTTGCGAAAACTTTTTTATCTCAAAATCTTGAGTGCAAATCTTTTAATCATTCAAAGGCTGGAAATCAAACATCAATACTAGACCACCAACACTCATCACTGATAATTTACCAAGATAAGCAATATAACGTTCTAGCACTCACGGCTGATTTCCAGACCTTAATAAAGCCGCACCTAAATTCTTAAGCGCAAACTAGTTCTTAGCTTAAGCCAGAGGAGATATAGTCTAAGTAAACGCCCATTTCCTTACCAGCATCAGAACCTACCAAGCTGGCGGTTACTTCTTTGATTGCTTGGATAGCTTGCACGGTAGCACCGACAGGAACGCCCAAGGAGTTGTAGGTTTCCTTCAAGCCATTGAGCACACGCTCGTCTAGGATGGAAGGATCGCCAGCCAACATAGCGTAGGTAGCGTAGCGGAGGTAATAATCCAAATCACGGATGCAAGCAGCATAGCGGCGGGTGGTGTACATGTTGCCGCCGGGACGGGTGATGTCAGAGTATAGCAAAGATTTTGCTACAGCTTCTTTGACGATCGCAGCAGCGTTAGCGCTGATGGTGCTAGCAGCACGTACCCGTAGTTCGCCAGTAGAGAAGTAGCCTTTTAGCTTTTCTAAAGCAGAAGAGTCAAGGTATTTGCCTTGAACGTCTGCGGAGTTAATGACAGCGGTAATTGCGTCTTGAGCCATGTTGTTAATTCCTTATTTCCAACCGTATTGCAATACTTCTGTTTAAGTAGGTAAACAGCTTTACCCTATCCTAGAAGGGCACCAACTAGGTAGTCGAAGTAGCCAGCAGCTTCACTAGCGTCATCACCAGAGAGCAGTGACGCAGAGCCATTCTTCAGCCCACGGATACCTTCAGCAACACCATCGATAGGAGTTCCCAAGGACTTGTACAGTTCACGGGCACCAATAACACCAATTTCTTCGATGGGGGTGACATCACCAGCAACGATACCGTAGGTAACGAGGCGGAGGTAATAATCTAGGTCACGCAGGCAAGTAGCAGTCAATTCTTGACCGTAAGCGTTACCACCAGGAGACACAACATCAGGACGCTTTTGGAACAGTTGATCGCCAGCTTGCTTAACGAGCCGTTCGCGATTTTCTGATAAAACTTGAGCAATCCGCACCCGGCGCTCACCACTTGTAACAAAGGACTTGATCCGATCTAACTCACCAGGGCTGAGGTAGCGAGCTTCTGCATCAGCATTCACGATAGCTTTCGTGACGATACTCATTAATGGATTCCTCCAATACTAATGAAACCAGGATTTGATTAAACTGGTGCGACTTTGAGTTTGGTTTACTGAGTTTGTTTTCTCATTCTTTTAGACACAACAATTTTACAACTGCTACGGCTAATAAATTACGAGTTTGCTTGAGTCAACACAAGTACACAAGCTTTCAAACTCAGTTACCTTCCGCAAAACATTTTCCGGCATTCTGTTGAGCATTTATGACTGCTCTTAATACTTTGTAATATTGCTTTTCAGAATTTACTGTTTTAACTGCAATCTGAGAGCGGTATTACGAAAGGTTAAGAAGGGGACAGGGGAAAGGTTACAGGGGACAGGGAACAGTAAATAATCTGTACCCTATTCCCTATTCCCTATTCCCTACTTCTTAATCAACCGCAACACTGCCGAGGTAGTTACCTGCTGGCAGAGATGGGAAGCGGTTGTAAGGCACAACATCTTCACCGAAGTAGCGGTTATATTCTGGACTTTCGACTATTGCTTCTACAGCGGCTGACAAACCACTATCGACTAGCAGCTTGTTATATTGGCCAATTTCTTCCTGAGTTGCGGGTGTACGCCCCAACAGATGACGGAAGAGGAACTCAATGACCTTGGTATGAGGATAAGGTGATAAGAAGCGCTGGCGATAGATTTGGGAACTAGCTAGTTCACGCACAAACTCCCGCACGGAAATTTCACCATTTTGGAGTTTGCTATCTAGGTCAGTGCGACGGAAATTATCGGGCACTTCACCGCTAAATACATCCAATACTTGACGATAAATGGCATTGATTGCCTGTTGTTTTTCGTCTTGGTTGGTGTTTTCTGTTAGACGGTAAATGCGCGCATGTTTACGCACACCTTGTTCCACGGATTGTCCGCTAGCATCATTGTAGGAACGGCCCAGTTCAGCAAAGGATGGCTGACCATTTGTTTGGGCTGCGATATCTGCGATCGCCTGTGCCAAAAGCGGTGTATCGTTACTAACTCCGACACGGGCTTGTACTGGCTTAAAGCTGGGTACAACCACGTCATCGTTTTGCTTAGTCAGCTGGTTGTAAAGCTTCTCTGTATTCGGGAAGTTTGCCGCTGGCAGGGTCGGGAAGCGGCGGTAAGGAACCGTATCTTCACCAAACACCTGGTTATATTCCACACTATCTACCAAAGCACCAATAAAGGCACGAATACCTTGAGTAGCCAAAATTTGGTTATACTTGCGGATTTCTGCTTGGTCTAGTGGCGCACGTCCCAAGAAGTGTTTGGTTCCTAACTCAATCACTTTGGTGTTGGGGTAAGGTGTGTAGAACTCTTTCAGGTAGAGGTTAGAATAACCCAAACCTTCAATAAATTCCTTCACGCTAATTTCGCCATTCCCCAGCTTGCTTTCCCATTTGGTAAATTCGTTTTTGGCGATGTATGGTGCAATATCCCGCTCAAAAATCTGACGATAGGCAGCGCTGATCAAAGTTTTGACTGCAACCTTGTCAGTAGTATTCGCCACCAATTTGAAGATTTTGGTTTGTTCCCGTTGCTTGCTAACACCTTGGTTAATGCGGAACTGAATATCTGGTTCTGACCGCTTTTCTGTCACTGTACCCAGTGTCACAAAGCTTGGTGTTACCTCCTTCTGGATTTTCGCTGCGATATCATCACGAATGCTACCAACACGTAATTGTCGCCCTGCTACACCACCAGGAGTCAGATACCGTTCGTAAGGAATCGTATCTTCACCAAAGGCTTCGCTGTATTCTACGCTGTTAATAATGGCATCAACCACCGCGTAAAAGCCCTGTTTAGAAGCAATATCAAAGTACTTGTTGATTTCTTGACGACCATAAGTCGGACGACCCAACAAGCGGCGGTGAATATACTCGATCGCTTTACAAACATACAGCGATGACCAGTATAGATTGCGGAAGACATCCGACTTAGCCAAAGCACGGATAAATTCCCGTACCGAGATGTCACCATTTTCCAGCTTGATTTCTAATACCTTTGGGCGCTGACCTTCGTAGACATCGCGACCAAAAACTTGCAGGTAAGCAGCTCTAATCACTGCTTGTGTGGAGCTTTCGGAGTATCTGACACTAGAACTTTTGGGAGCCTTTTTACCTCTAGTACCAGGCAGTTGGTCTAATTTGAACACCTTGGGACCAAGGGTACCAGGAGCTTCACCCCGCGCTCTGGGATTACTATTTTGGTTATTAATCCCTGCTCCTTGGTGAATCAGGATGCGTTTGGTATCCTTGCTAAAAGGAGCCGGACTGGTACTGGGGTTGCGAGTTTCTTTCGGGAAAATCGCCCCAAACTGAATTTCCAAGGGGTCGTTACCAGAACCGTAAGGATGTTGATCTGGTAGCGGTTGCTCGTAAGCCGCAAATGTGGTGAGGAACTGAGGTATCTTGCGGAAAGGCGCACTGTAGTTAAACAGGTCTTGCTGCGGCCCCCAGTTGCGACATTCTTGTGCTTCTTGACCCAGACCCCGCAGGTAGGGTACTGTTTCTTCACCAAAATAGTCGCCGTATTCAGCAGAATCTACTAAGGCATCTACCAAAGCTGGTAGACCACCGTTAGAAATAATCGAGAAGTATTTTTGTACTTCTTCTCGGCTACTTGGGCCCCGTCCGAGAATGTGACGGAAAGCTAGTTCGATGACTCGGCTGTTAATAAAAGGCTGGTAAAACTGTTTTTGGTAAAGGGGAGATTTAGCTAAACGACGGACAAACTCTTTCATAGAGATGTCGCCATTCTTCACCTTGGATTCTAGGTCAGATATGGACAAACTATAAGCACGGGTAATGTCGCGCTCAAAGATTTGTCGATAGGCCGCTTTAACTACCTCATTTTTTTCACTACTGGATAACCCAGTCTTCATCACAAACTTGGGACGACGTTCTGAGGCATTGAAGTAGATTTGCGGCAATTCTAACCCTTGCTGGTCGCTAGAAGGGCGTTGGCGCAGTTTATTTGAAGGTGTGGCTGCTTTGAATTCTGTTAACAAAACATCCATGTACTGAGACACAATTTCTGTACCCTCAGCATCGTTGCGGAAAAATGAAAGTGCCCCAGCTTTGATTTCTTGTAAAGCTACTAGCGTAGCTTCTCCAGAGCAGGCATTTTCAATGATTTCCCGCAAACCCCTTGTATTCACCGCTATGATGTTGGGATCGCCAGCAACGATCGCATAAGTAGCGTAGCGCAAGAACCAGGATAAATCCCGCAAGCTCTTGGCCATGTTGCTTGGGCCATATCGAGCAATGTTAATTGGTCTGAAACCTGGAGGTGTCGGGCCGCTGGGGGATGAGTTAAATATTGATCGTAAATTTTCTAGGAACCCACCACGACTTTCAACGTAGGTTACAGTTCCCAGTTGCATCCCTTGTTGAACATTAGCACCGCTAACAGCACTAACCGGTACTATTTCTACTGCTCTGGGCTTTTCTAAAAAAGCCATTGGCGAACCACCAACAAAAATCCGGTTAGCAGCTCGAGACACAATAATCTCGGCATTGTCCGTCAACGTCTGAGAAATTTCTAGACGCTTTGCACCAGATGCAAAATAGCTTGCCAGTTCATTTAGTTCACCATTTCCCAAGAAACGGTCTTGCTGCTCCGCTTGGGTAATTGTGGATACAGGTAGGGTTTGATATAGTTGCGGACGCGCAACCGAGCTTCCACCACTCGCCTTAACACTCATCGGATTTGTAAAACTCCCATTATAAGCGTTTATATGTTAAGTCTGGATTGTTTTGAGGCTTGACACATCGGCGTGTCTATGCTTTATAAGCTTGAAAGTATTACCTGCAAAACTGCCAGTAAATTAACCCACTTAGCTTTTAGATTAGAACGTTTTGCGTTCTCAAGGCGGATTTATTAAGAAGTATGTAGAACCTGTATCTTAAATGTCTCCAGTCTTAAAAGTGTATACTCCAGTTTGTCTGAGATTAAGTCTAAGTTTTGTAACTAAGTAGTAGGTTGGGAACTGTCTGCTGATTTCTTTTTTATTTAAACGCATAAGCACTTCGCCTTTTTGCAGGGTAGGGGCACAGAGGGAAACGCAGAGGCACGCAAAGAATTAGCTATGCATTAATTAAAGGTTGCACTTAGTCACTAGACAGTGGTTATTCGTCGATGTTAAGTTGTTTTTGCTACTGGTAAAAGCATGTTAAAACTGACACTATAGGGGAAATAATTCTTAATTTGTGGTAGTTTAATCTGGAAATAGTCAGTATTAAGATTAAGGGTAAATGCTAAGAACAAAAGTTGTAAATTTAACTATTGATTCAATGCTACCCTATCTGCGATCGCAATTATTTTCGCTGTCACTTCGGCAAATGCGTTTCCAGAGAAAACATCAGCACTGTTATCAACCGAGCAAAGACTAGACCTCAAATACCAACTCTGGTATACAACAGTGAAGCCCGCCACTACGACCCAAATTAAATGTATAAATTTATACTTTTATTTTAATGTTACTTCTTAAAAAGGGACAGTGACTAAAGAAAGCATAACTGTTAGTGGTAGCGATCGCTTCAAATTCACTACAAAAAATGCTAACGCAGTGAAACTGTTACAAAATATTTATAATTCTAAATATTGCCAATGATTTTCAGAGAACCAGCATATATCACCAAAGGTGGACGTGACCAGTTTTATCGCGGACAAACGTTTGCTTACATCGCTACTAAGGTATGAGGTAGGTACTCAAATGTCCTTGAATAAGTTGCAATGATTCATAGATAATACCAAATATTGCCAAACCAATCAATGTGATGTTTAATTAAGCTTGTTCTTAAATTTAATATTTGATAATGATAACGCGACGTAAATTTATAGCTTTAATTCCTGGTTTTTTAGTAGCTAGTACTAGCAGCATACTTGTAAGTTTAAATCCCAAAAAATATTTAACTAATCGGAAACGAAGTTTACCGTTTTTCTTAGGTTGGTATGACAATATCAATAATATTGATGTACCAATCAAAGCATCTTCTAAAGGAATTGACTTATTAATGCCCTATGTTGAAAAAGAGAGCAAAGCAAAAATCCAGGCATTTTTGGATGCTTCTAAAAAAACACCAATAAAAATCCTGCTTGAGATTCCTCGTATTTTAATCGAATCAGAAAATATTTCTGGAGTGAAAGACTTTATTCGTACTTATAAAAACCATCCTTCCGTTTATGCTTGGTATCTTTATGATGAACCAGAAATAAAAAAACCTAGACCAATTTCTCCAAATTTGTTAAAAAAGGTATACAAAGCTATTAAGGAAGAAGATAAATCAAAGCCAGTGGCATTAGTTTTTACCAAAATAGAAAAAATTGAACCTTACAGCGATGCAATGGATATACTGATGTGGGATTGTTATCCTTGTAAATATGGAGTTGTAGAATTCCAATGGGTATCATTTTACCGAAAAGCACTCTACGAAGTCATTTCCCTTGCTGATGTTAAAAACAAAAAGTTTTGGAACGTAATACAAGCTTATAAAGGAAATCAGACCGATTTTCGATTACCAACAAAGTTAGAATTTCGCTATATGTTTTATTTATCAGTCCTGACAGGGGCTGATGGGTTGCTATTTTGGATACACTATCTCTCTTCACCTTCCTGGAATGAGTCAGTTTTGTATCCTACTATTAAAGAATTCCGAGATTACATTCCTGCAATCGTTAGAGGAGAAGATTTAAGTAATCCAGTACAAGTAAACAACCCAAATATAGAAGTTAAATTATTTCCTATTCCTAATACTACAAAATCTTTAATCATAGCTGTTAATCACACTTCGAGTCAAATAAATTTCGTAGTAAAACTAACTCAGAATTTAGCTGGTAAAATAATTACTTTTAATGAAAAAACTATTAATAACCTATTTCCTAATGCAAGTTTCAGTACTCGTTTAAATCCTTATGAAGTAAAGTTGTATCAAGTAAGATAAGTTAATAAGCTTAGTAACTAAATATAAGACATCTAAACTATTCAAACTTCTTATCCCATATCTCTTAACTCCGAGAAGTGGGGATGAAGAAGTTTGAGCTATGTGGCATAGTTAACTCTATCTTATGTTTAATTGCGTTATCCCACTTAGATATACAGTATGATAAATATTTTTTACGGAGATTAAATAGATATGATATTAAACCACTTTTTATGATGGTAATTAATATCTATAGTTTAAATATAATTAAATAGAAATCTAAGATTTCTATTTAACTAAAAATTAGCCAGCATTTTGATTAAAATTGCTCTGTTTTTTAAATTTTTTGTATCCCCAAACTTGCATTTTATAGGGAAGAATGCGAAATAGTAAAGACATTACTTTGAGAATATTTAATTTTAGTGAAAGAGTATTGTATTGATATCGTGCTTTAATTTGCTGTCCTAAAGCCGCAGACCTTCTACTGATAACGCCTGTATTTCTATAATAAAGTAAAGGTTCAGATAAATTTGAAATACCAACTCTCAATTTCAATGCTCTTGCCCACAATTCTAAATCACATTCAGAACGAAATTTCATGTTATAAAGTCCTGTTTTAGCAAAAACACTACTTCTAAACATCACAGATGGATGTATCAACGGATTTTGATAATGAAACAGTGCATGTATCTCCTGATTACATACAGGCATTATCCTAATTGAGCAATTTTCTCTTGGAAATTCATCCTCAAAGACATAAGCCCAAGTACCTAAGATGTCAATATCTAAGTTATTTTCTAAAAAATCTATTTGTTTACTTAATCGCTCTGGATGTGCAATGTCATCAGAGTCCATTCTTGCGTAGTATGTAGATGAAGAGTTTAATATAGAGATATTAAGTGCATGAGCTAAACCCATGTTTTGAGAAATTAAGAGGTGTTTTATATGAGGATAAGTTGCAGTATATTCATTAACAGTTTCCTCCAAAATTTTTGAAACCAAACCATCCTGAATTAAATGAATTTCCTTTGCTGGTACACTTTGCCATAAGATAGAGTCAATAGCAGCACGAAGATGTGCAATATTGCTACCTTGGTAAAAAGGAATACCCACTGTAATGCTTGCTTGTATGTTGCTAGAAACTGTAGGTACTGTATTCGACATGGATGTATTTCACCTTTGTATATTTCAAAAACAAAAATATGTTTATAAAATTTCTTGCAAGGTTTTTGAAATATAAGCTTCTGAATGATTTTCTTGGAAGTATCTTATTGCATCCCAATAGCGGGTTTCATAATCATTTATGTCCATACTAAATACATCCTGGATACATTTTGACATTGAGCTTTTGTCATTAAAATCAGTAAAAAAGACAAAACTTAGACCTTTTAAATATGAGAAAGTAGAAATATCATTAATAATTAAAAGCTTTCCATAACTCAAAGCTTTCCATAACTCAAAGCCTCTGTCACCACACCACTTTGAGTTGAGAATGAGTAGGGAATCACAACAAAGTGGCTTAAACCAAGTAGGAAACTTTTAGCACTATTTGAAATGAAGCCAGGAAATCTAATTATTAGTTTTTCGTCGTAATTTACTTGTATGTTCCTCTCACTTCCACCACGAATAAATCTCGCTTGTTTTGGGTAATCTGTGTTAATTATACTTGCTAGAGATAAAAATCCTTGAGGGTTTTTATCTCTATCTGCTCGACCTAACAATAAAAAAGTTTTTTCCTTATCCCAACTATACTTTAGTTGTGCTAAATTATTTTGTAAAATATTTTCTGGTATAGAAATAAATGATAAGTTTAACTTGTAAAGCTTATCATTATTAATGAAGTCTTTTGCTTTCAAAACTGCCTCATTGCTAGGCAATAATATTTTATCTCCTATATAGCCAAAAATCAAATGATATAAAAATACAATATCTGCTTTTAAAGGGTTAATTCTTCCTTTTTCAAATTTAGGCTCATGCATTAAATAAAAAACTTTTAATTTCTTATTTAAAAATTTACTAATAGTTTTTAAAATTAAAGCTAATACTAAATAATCTAACTGAATTAAAAAGAAAAATACTGATATTTCTTCTTCCTTATTTATGCTCACGAACTGTTTGATTAATGACCAAACCTCTCGGAAAGTGACGGAATACAAGTATTTTACAGAATAACTAGTTATATCAGAATCAGTATTTAGTGTCATTGCTTTGTAAAAAGATTCTGAGCAATGATGCACTCTGGGATTTTTCGGTCTAAAAAGATATATTATATGCATAATTCACAAATGGATAAAAACGCGGTTATTTAAAAAATATTTGAGATGGCTAAAACTTTAGTAGATATTCGCTAATTTAATCTTTGATTTATTCATTTTTTGATGCAAAAGGTGAATCAATTTTGAGATAGTTCTTAAGTAGAATCAATGCATTTAAAATGCTAATTATCAATTTTTCATGTATTTTATTAGCGTAAATCAAACGTATTTGTGAATGTTCACTAATTCTCTTTTGAGTTTGGCTAGAAATACCTCCAGGTTCGCGTATTGATATTACTGTAGGTAAATAAAAGATTGTTATATTTTTGAGCATTCGTAGAAATAACTCGTAATCCATAGAAATTTTTAGAGATTCATTGTATTTGTAATTCTTATGTAGAGAAGTCTCACAGAAAAATCCCTGGTGTGGTAAAAACATAAAGTATTTTAGAAATTTCGATGAAAGTTGTGGCGGACGATAAAATATGGTTTCTCCAGCAAAACTTGTAGTAACGGTGACACCAATAGCACATTTCCATTTATGTTGCATATAGCTTTGCACAACTTCAGAAATCACTGTTTTGGAAAAGAATACATCTCCCGCGTTTAAGAAGAAAATTAAATCCCCATTACTTTTTTGTAAACCTTTATTAAATGCGCTAGATATCCCATTATCTAGTTCTGACAAATAAATATAATTTTTAGAATGGGTATATGAATCTAAAAATGCTTTACTTCCATCAGCAGAATCTCCGTCAATAACAATATGCTCTATTATTTTATAGTCTTGTTCTTTGACTGATTCTAAGGTTTTTTGTAATCCTTGGTAATTATTTTTGGATATCGTCACTATTGATACTTGGCAATTATTCATATTAGTTATGATAAATTAGGTTTAATATAAACTGATAAAAAAGGTAAAAATATTCACTGATTGGTGTAGTTAGCGGTTCACCATTCCAAAAAGTTAGGTAGCTTTGAGGAAGTGTGATACTAACAAAAAAGTAAATCATCCTGAAAACAATTGCCAATATAAATATAAAAGTATCATAGCTATAGGCACCATTAAGTTTGTCTGAAGAGAGAGCGATAATATAAAAAAAACCAGGGATGCAAAAAAAGATACTGGTAATTCTTAAATTAAATCCATATGTCAAAGACCCAAAATAAAGTAAGAAAAGCAAAAAGAATGTTGTAATCCATCTTATATATCTTCTATTTGTTTTGCTATATACTCTATTTATTTTGTTTATATCAGTTCTCAAGATAAATATAGAGATAATAATATAATCAAGAATAGGACGTATTTGATTTTTAATTTTATCTCCAAAACTGTAGTCATCACCGCCACCGCCATAAATATCGATTCTCTGAGATACAGAACTATCAAAAGATGATAATGAAATTGTTAAATCTAGCAGTGATTTCATTATTACTGATGAAAATAAAAGTATCGCTCCAAAACAAATAATAATACTAAATCTATTATTCAAATATTTAGAAAAGGATTTGAATGGATTTAATGCATTAATAAATTTATACTTGAATAGTCCAGGTAATATGCCAAAAATATACATTAAAGAAGATTTGTGTGTCCAATAGCCGACATATATACAAAGACAAGCAATCACAAAATTATCAACATAAATAGCAGGTATTATAAATATCCATGAATAAATTTGTCTCATCCAAAAGAGTTGAAAATAGTATCCTTGAGTCGTTACATTAATTAATATAATTAATGGATAAAAATCGGGCATAAATAGCATAGAGAAAACGGTGAAAGCCGTATTCATGCTCAAAGATTGAAGGAATAAAAAACTCAGTTGACTAGGCCCTATTAATACACTCAAATATTTAGGCAAAATGAAAGAGACTGGTTCTAGTTCGATATCTGGAATAGTCAACCCTGTTTCTTTCTGAAGCGAAGAATAAATATCAAGATATACAATTGTATCTTGAAATGGCTCAAAGCTAGCTATATATGTAGTAATTGTAAATAAAACTAGTAAGATTGGAAATATATTAAGTATACGTTTTTGGCTTCCTACTATTTTATTTTGGGAAACGTTAATTTGGCAATATACAAGTATAAAAACTACACCTAATAACGGAATAATAGCCCAAATAGCTAGACCAAATATCAAAATAAAATTTTTTAAATTGCCAAACAAAGAAAAAACTTTATGTATTGAATGAATTTTATTTTTTTCTGGGATAAATTTAAGAAGCATAATTTTTAGATATTAGAAGTGGAACATTATCACCTCTATAGACTCAAAACCCTTACACTTTCTCTGGGAGGTTGCTAAACGAATTTGATGAGACTCTGTTACGAAGCTAGTATTTATCAAGCTGCGTAAATTCTAAATCCACAGTGGGGCTTTTTCAACAAGCCCTATATAGTTACTCACTCACTTTTTTTGTATATTCATTGCTTCCTTATAAACCGCAACGTACTGCTGTGCGATCCGAACTGGGTCAAACATATATTCTGCATGACGACGGGCTGCTAAACTAAGAGAATTACTTTCCTTTTGTTGTTGTAGAACCCATTGAATTCCTGTTGCTAAATCTTCTGCTTCGTATGGTTGTGCCAAATAGCCTGACACTTTATGCTGAATTAAATCAGGCATTCCTCCAATTTTGAAAGCAACAGTAGGAGTACCACAAGCTATTGCCTCAATAACTGTATTCGGTAAGTTATCTTGTCTAGAAGGTGCAACAAAGACATCAGCAGCAGAATAGAGTAGAGCCAGAGAAATATCATCAGCAAGATGTCCTGTGTATCGAAGTGGGAAACCCAATTTAGGAACTTGTGGCGGACGTGACTGTCCAAAAATTACTATTTCAATTTCTATATATTTTGACTTTTGATTTTCCAGAAAACTGGTAGCTTGTAATAATAAATCAATACCTTTGCGAGGATCGTTAGTTCCGCCCAAGGCACCAAATAAAATTAACGATCGCTGTTGAGGTAAATTCAAAAGCTGTCGTGCTAATGTTTTTTCAATCGGGCGAAAGCTATCTAAATCTAAGGGATATGGTATTACTGAGACGGGACAATCTGCCATCAATGCACTATTGCGAACGCAATCTGCTAGCCAGTTACTAGGACACACAATATGGAAAGGATATTTCCAGTTACGTTGCTTGCGTTCCCAAGTCCAACGATTTAAATCGAAACCAGACTCGTCTTGTGGACGATTGTCTGCTCGATAACCCTCACGCCAGCGAGCATTAAGTCCATCGTTTGTATAGTGCTCTGCTCCACAAAATGCCCACATATCGTGAAACGTCCACACTATCGGTTTACGAATCTGACCAATTTCACTAATGGATAAAGTCTCTGCACCTACCCAATGAAGATTTATCACATCTGCATCAGAGGCATGGAAAGATTTTACCCAATTAGAAGGAAGAAGTCCAGCCGAATAACGCGTTGGATCGGAACTTTTGATGGTTTTTTTGGCTAATAAACCAATACCTGTGCGAATTTCTGTTGTTATTCTTCCGATTTTTAATGAATTACCTCTAACTGTTGGATCGTCAGAAATTTTTGACAAAACTTGCATTCGAGAGTCTATTTTTGCCTGTAACAAACAACGATGAATCCGGTAAGCTGCACGAGCAGCACCTCCAGATAAATCAGAATAACTAGTATGAATAATTTGCATAAGTAGATTCAATGGTTAAACATTAATAGATCGACAAGTTATTTGAAATTTTTGAATGTTTTTCTGAGCTTTCTCTGGACACGTTTCAAGAGACTTGGCATATAAACATGTTCTCTTGTGAAGCGATCGGCTTGGCGATCTGGGATCGTGAAGGGCGGATGTTGTAATGGAAATTGCACGGCTTGTGTCGGAACATTGGAGCGTGGATCGCCTCGATCTGTTGTATTGGTTCCATCCAGATCGAATCCCAGATTGCTAATCAAATTAACTGTGGGGATAATGCTCAAGGCATTTTGTAACCAGGAACAGAGCATCCATTGATAGTCCCAAGTATCAAAACCATCATAGGTAGATTGAAATTGGTTTTGCCAAAATTGGACTTCTCTGGAATCTCTGAGAATGTCTTGCAGCCAACCCTCGTCACGAATAGTTGACCACTTTTTCATTTCTAGATCGTAATGTTGCCATGCCCTACGCCAGGTTGCCCATCCCCATGTTCGGGTATAAATTGAAAAGTAATAGCTATCCTGAGTCTGCCGATTTCTAGGATTGCCCAAGGGGGTATTATCTCCAGAAATTGTCATAACCCGCTCATCACGACGGTAATACCTCAATAATTCTTCGCAATAGGGAAAAAATGTCGGATGAGGTAAACAGTCGTCTTCCAAAAGAATAGCTTCTTCAACGATGTCAAATACCCAAGAAAAAGCAGTCGCTTCTCGCTGCTTCATCCCCATATTGATGTCAGAATAATTGGTTAAGACTTCGCAGGGCCAGTCAACGCGATCGATTATCGATCGCGTTTCAGCACATTTTTCGGACTCTCCAGCTCGATTTACACGAGGCCCATCCGCTGCAACTAGGAGCATCGGTGGACGCGCTTGGCGAATAGCCTCAAACACTTTTGCGGTTCTATCTGGGCGATTGAAAATGATGAACGCAACTGGAGTTTGCATTTTGACAATACCTTTCTTCCTGAAAGTTGATACAAGAGATGATGCGTTTGTACAGTGCGTAAGTTTTAAAGTCGCCAAACAATAAACAAGTCTGGAAGGATTTTAATGACTGGAGTGACTATCTGATTACTTTCCGCAATTGGTATTATTTAGTTTATTTAACTTCGATAAAATGACAGCGAACGTTTCAATCCAGCTTGGGTAGCAAAGTAAATAAAATATGCCATAACTTTTGGTGAAATACTGCATTTAAACGCCTCCTGAATTTGTGCGATCGCAGCAGGTAGATCGCCAATCATCAGCATATTTTGGGCTGTTCTGAGAGCACAGATTGCCGAGTGTTTTTTATTGGCATCGATCAAGCGATCGACTGTTGATTGTGGCAGATAAGCAGGCAAATAAGACTGTGCAATTTCCAATCCACGGCGTACCTCTTGCATGTTTTTGCCTGTACGCACAGTTTGTCCAGTATTAGATACAGAATGTAGCCGATAAATAGCTAGTGGCTCAACTTCGTACCATACAGGGTATTGTGCGGCAATTCGCACCCACATTTCCCAGTCTTCATAATAAAAACAAAACCGACGATCAAAACTACCTAACTTTTCATATACTTGTCGGCGAACGACAATAGAGGGAGTTTGAATATATTGTTTAACTATAATCTTTTCCAACCAATTATCAATTGTGCCGCTTTGAGGTTGTAATATCTCAGAAAAGTGTCGCCAGTGCCCTGTCTCATCCATAAAGATGTGACGACAAAAAGCGGCTCCTATTTCCGGCTGAGTATCAAATGTTTGTTGCATCTTGCGATAAAAGCCTTCCCGAACGCAATCATCACCATGCAAAAGATGTTTGCCACGCGATCGCTCTAAGCAGGTGGTAAAGTTCTTAACATGTCCAACATTCTCTGGCTGGCGATAAAAACTAACGCGATCGCCTGCTAATTCTTTAACAATAGCTTCAGGATCGTCCTTGGTGGAGTGGTCATCAACCACCTCTATTTGCATTATCTCCGATCCTGGGTCTTGTGATAACACACTCGTCAGTGTTTCACACAAATAGTTTGCACAGTTGTAGGTGGGAATCATTACTGACCAAACAGGATGTGTTGTTCCCTCTGGTACTGGTGAAATTATTGTACGGTAGGGGTATTGTTTATTAATCATACGTTAATTTAGTAATGTTGTTTTTAGGGTCTTGTCTTCTTCAACCAAGTTTTTCCTGTGCGCCAAGGAAGCACAAAAATTAATGCCTGAATTACCTTTAGTGAGTAACTGCACCTTAAAGCTTCTTGAATTTGAGTAATTGCAGCAGTCAAATCACCTATAGCAAATAACCGTGGTGTTATATCGCTAATTGCATAAAGTGCCCAATTTTCTCTTGCTTTTATATACAGCTTGTTGCTAATTGATTTAGGCAAGTAAGGCTGAATAATCTCTATAGCTTGGCGTATATCTCTAACATTTTGACCAGTACGTATAGAGTATCCTGTAAGAGATGATGAATGAATCCTATAAATTGCTAATGGCTCAACTTCGTACCACACTTGGTACTGTGCAGCAATTCTAACCCACATTTCCCAATCTTCTGCAAATTGGGATAAACGACTATCATACCCCCCAAGCTTTTCGTACACATCACGGCGCACAACCATTGACGGCGGTTGTAGGTGATTTATTACAGCAATTTGCTCTAGCCAATTTTCCAAAATTCCACTTTTTATTTGCTGTAATGGGGGTAACCATAACCAGTGCCCATGCTCGTCCATACCGATATAGCGACAAAAGGCAGCTCTAACTTCAGAGTATTTCTCAAAGGATTGCTGCATTTTCTGATAAAAACTGTCTTGTACACAGTCATCACCATGCAGTAGATGAATTAAATGACCACGGGATCTCTGCAAACAGGTGTTAAAGTTTCTGATATGACCTACATTTTCTGGCTGGCGATAAAAACTAACGCGATCGCCTGCTAGTTCTCTAACAACAGCTTCAGGATCATCCTTGGTAGAGTGGTCATCAACTACTTCGATCTGCATAACATCTGCTCCAGGGGCTTGGGCTAATACACTTGCCAGTGTTTCACGCAGATAGTTTGCACAGTTGTACGTGGGAATCATAACAGACCATAAAGGTCGTGTTTCGCTATCGGGCACAGATTGAATAACAGCTCGATAAGGGTGTAGCTCATTCATCATAATTGGCTTTTTGTCAGTTCACTTGTTCAGTTAATTTGTTTGTTTACTGCTGTAATCAAATAATTTCTTTCAGTCATTAATTGGTTTCTCTAAAAAATGCCAAAAAATAGTAGCTAAAATAATCAGATACCGTTTAGGTTGATGAATAAATCTAATCAGACGGTACAAGATAGGATGGCGATAAGGAAACTGCGCTTTTTTGAGCGCTTTCCAAACTTCAGGAACTTTAATTTCTTTCTCAGATAAATAATTCTCTAACCAAGTCAGGTATTTTAAATGACCAATACGGCGTATTTCTACTCCTTTTCCTTGCATATCTGCATGTCGCCAGTAACTATCTGGGTGTATTCGGTACTTATCCCAGCATTCACTGGATACATATACAGGTGCTTTCAGAAAGACCTTGGAGTGAAAGACCATATCTTCATGAGCATTGCGAAAATCCTCTTCAAATCCACCAATATCCTTAAAAACCTGACGACGTATTAGAATGCTACACGTACAAGGATAAATTTCTTTGTTTTGTAAAAACAAGAGAAGCTGTGTTGTTGGTCTAATCAGCGTATCAAATTTGGCACTAGTTATTGTCATCAGGTCATCCTGTCCATTTTCAGAATTCCATGAATTGACGGGATTATTCTCTGTCCAACTGAACCAAAATTGAGTTCTGCCGTAGAGCATTGCTGCTTCGGGATGTGATTCTAAAATAGGTACTTGCTGTTCTAGCTTGTGTGGCAACCAAAGATCATCAGCGTCTAGAAAAGCAATGTACTCTCCTTTGGCGTGGCGAATACCCAAATTGCGCGTTGCACTCATACCGCGATTTTGGTGTCCTTTATGCTCTACATAGCGCACTTTGTCAGGGTATTGCTGGGCATATTGCAAAGCAATGGCTGTACTCTCATCAGTTGAGCCGTCATCTGCTAGCAAAAGTTCCCAATTTTCATAGGTTTGCGCGAAAATGCTTTCTATCGCTTCTTCAAAGAAGTTCTGCTTTTTAGCATTAAAAAAGATGATTATGCAGGATACTAACGGTTTACTATTTATCTGTTCAACCATGAAACCACCTCGATAGTTGCTTGGCAAATTCTTCCCCATTCCAGTTTTCGATCCCGAAGCGAGGTAATTGAAAACTGTCGCTCTGTTGCCAGACAATATCTTTAGTTGTAGTGCAAGCACAGTCAAATCCAACAGTTCGAGCTAGTTCAGCGGTTTTTGTGGTGTAATTGCCAAATGGATAGGAAAAACTCGTCACAGGACGATTGAGCATTTCCTCTAAAGCAGCTTTGCTTTGCTGGATTTCTTGCCTTTGTAATTCTGTTGATTGTGCTGAAAGAAATGGATGGGTGACTGTGTGAGCGCCAATTTCTACTAATTTCCCTTGTCCCAAAGCACAAATCTCTTCAGGTAAAAGGGAGCGGTGAGTCTTGCGTAAAGTAGATTCGGCATTAGCCCAAATTACTAACTCGTCTAGAGCTTTTAAACATTCCCGTTCTGGTAAAGGTAGTAATACTTCCCAAATTGAGTAATAGAAAGACATTCGAGAACCGGGTTTAGCTTCCCAGGCTTTACAAATGCGATCGCTTTGATAGTCTTGTTCAGTGTAATTTGCTGCTTGACCCAATTCCCAGTGATAAAGACTACCACTAATATTTAGAGAAAGCTTCTCAGGTAATTTGCCCGGTCGCAAAAGTAACCTCTCTAACTCGTCCCACCAAAACTCACGCTCTTTTCCGATGTAGCCAGTACTTACGAAAACCGTGGCTGGAATGCTATAGCGCTCAAGTATTGGTTTGGCATAATGGAGATTGTCTGCATAACCATCGTCAAAGGTGACAACCACTGCCCGATCTGGAATTTTGCCATCTTGATGCGCTTGCACGAATTGCTTCAGGCTAATGGGGTTGGTTTTTTTTTGTAAAACTTCTAGTTGCTCGGCAAAGTGTTGGGAAGTTACGCACAGACTCCAGGGGTCTAATTCTGCCTCAGCGACGCGATGATACATCAAAATAAGCCCCTTAGAGGATGCGAAATTTTTCTGGAGCCGTTGAATCGTTCGCTGCAATTTATCACTTCCAAGTATTTTCATTCCATCACCTCAGGTTTCACTGCTCTGACGGTGATAGTTACCTCGTAGCTACGGTCATGATAATCTAGCTTTCCCTTGGGTATATCTTGAACTGCCAATCCTTGAAGAAAAGCTGTGGCCGCCAAAGCATTTCCGTGGGTTTCGACTTGAATATTCTCCTTAGGAAAAACCTCCTCAAACAGTCGCTGTGCAGATAGAGCTGTAAAATTCCAACACCAGCAATTGTTCCATTCCTCATCTTTGAGTGGTGTGATTCCCGGAAAGGTAGCAAGAACGACACCCCCTGGTTTCATAATACGGTAGGTTGTTTTCAGTGCTAGTCGCACTTCGTAAATTAGCTGAAGCGTCTGAACCAGGACAAAGCAGTCGAATGTATTTGATGGGATATGTTCTGCATTTGTTAGGTCTGCGATGATTGTTGCATTGGGGTTATCTTCAACGTGCAATACATCGCTTTTAGTAACGCGATCGCCTCCAAATTTCTGAGTATAAAAGTCATCTCCTATTGCTAATACCCGCCCGCTAATATCATTTGAATGGCTAGCCAAAAAATTCCCAATATAGTAGCGGTCAATTGGCTGTCCTCTCTCAAAACCCCAACCTGAATTTATAGGTTTTAAGCTTTGCAGATCGCCCAAGCGTACCTTACCATATTTATAAGCTTGCAATTGAGACTTGAGCCAGTGGTGGATAGGAGATGGTAATGTCTTTTGGGCGATTAGTTTGAATTGCTCTTTGTTCATGATAAAAAATTATTTAGGACTAAAAATGACAGCTTATAAAGTGCTACGATCGGGTCATCTATTACCCAATTTTCTCATCAGGTTTGTAAAATTATGACCAGTGTTTATCAACTTTTTTAGAATAAAATTTTTATTTTGATTGGGAAGTTCACCCCAAGGAATACAATGCTGTAGATCGGCATAAATTCTTTTATTATTAGTCTTTTTATTCTTTGATTCATCATATTTTTCTTGGACGGAATCGTGGCAAACATTATGACGAATAAGTTGATCTGGGTGGTCAAAAGCAGTAATAAACTCATTCTGTATTTCTACAGCCATTTGCTTTGCCAGTTCAGAACATTCTTTAGCTTTTTTTCGTGCAGCTTCTGTTAGGCAATAATCAAAGGCTTCTTGTAATTTATTGTCAGTTATATTAGTAGATGTAAATGTCATATTCCAGCCAATTTTTTTTGTTTGTTTTTCAATTTTAAAGCTGTCACCTCCTGGGTCAATTGAAATTGTGGGAACTCCATTTTTAAGGGATAAAACTGTTCCATGTAGACGTGTTGTTATCACCATATCCATACGAGCAATAAGTGACTCTATCTCCGCCGAACTGCAAAGTCCAGTTGTATTTGTATCTAGACGAGTATCAATATTTACTATTGCCATTTCTCGCGATTCTACAAGTCTTTGAATCGCAGCATAAGCTCCCTCTTCAAAGGCAGCACCATAAGGCTCTACCAAGCAAATACCTACAACAGGTACTAACTTTTGATGTGTTAGAAAAACCATGTCAGGGCGAACAGATGCAGAACTATCCCGCTCTATCAAAACATCAAAAGGATTCCATTCATTCACTGGCTGAATCATAGTTAAGTTAAGTCCTATCATCCGACAGCCAGAAAAATGTGCTAAAAATTCTTGTGTTTCCTTTGAATCACAAAAAGGTCCGCATACAAAGACGATATGTGAATAGTCTTTAGGATCGGCAAAACGCCAATTAATACCTCCTTGAAATGGAGGATCGAGTGCAAAATCATAGGGGCAGCCAATATCTTCAAGCCAATCACCCACCAGTTCCGCGGCTAGCAAATCACCAGCCGTTGCACTTCCATAGTTAAAAAAGCTGAACCAACCTGCAACTAGCGTTTTCATGTAAATTCTCTCGAAGTCACTTCAAATTAACTAAAATTATGCTTGTCGATCTCTACGACCAACTCATCCTCAACTATTCCAGCAGTAGATTAGATTGTAAAATTGTTAGCTTTGGTAATGACTGACAAGGACTAGCCGCTCGATCTAAATTGAATGGCAGATTGTGGCACGAGCAAACCACACATTCATCCTGTAAATAGCCTGCGATGCGATCGGGTCTGCCCCTTCATGCGGACAATAGCGAGTAAAAATAGCAATTCATGCAGGGACAATCCATCGATGGTGAATACAGACATTGCCGTATCCAACTGTTGGGTTTGCTGGGCGGCCTCGTAAGTTCCCTTGCTCAACATCAAAAAGAGCAGCTCCTTTGACATCATCTTGAAATTCTCCATTGCCCATGATTGCAGCATTGATCCGATAGCGACCAGGCATCAGCAACAGTTCATCAATCTTGCAAATGAACTTGGTCTCTTGCTGCGGATTAATCATATCCTCTTGACTATGCACAGCAGAGTCAAAATATGTGACTGGCTGTCCATATTGGTCGTAAATAGTAAAACAGCATGAAAGTCCCGAAAGAATTCCAGTGATATGGAAGGTGAAAACAGCAGGAAACCCTGTTGCCAAAATTGTAGAGGGATAACTTCCACCAGTCGAAATTCCGATCTGAGAAAGTCGCACATGACCCTTACCCTGGCGATCTGTACGCTTTAAAAGATTCTGGAAAGAGGCTTGTTCAAGGTTTTGGAGGTAAGTGTTAACCGCTACATCTACTGTACCATCAGCTACCACTGTTCCTTGCCTCAGCAAAACCCCACGACTACAAAGTGCCTGAACAGTCCCCAGATTATGACTTACAAATATAACTGTTCGCCCTTCTTTAGCCACATCCTCCATCTTACCCAAACACTTCTTTTGAAACTGCACATCCCCCACCGCTAGCACTTCATCCACAATCAAAATTTCTGGTTCCAAATGCGCCGCCACTGCAAATGCTAGCCGTACGTACATCCCCGAAGAATAGCGCTTAACAGGCGTATCTAAAAACTTTTCAATCTCCGCAAAATCAACAATTTCATCAAATTTGCGCTTAATTTCCTCCCGGCTCATTCCCAGAATGGCACCATTGAGATAAATATTTTCCCGTCCGCTCAACTCTGGATGAAACCCCGTCCCTACCTCTAACAAACTCGCTACCCGTCCCTGAATTTCAATACTTCCCTTTGTTGGTTCTACTATTCGACTTAATATCTTCAACAGCGTCGATTTACCTGCTCCATTTCGCCCAATAATTCCAACCCGATCGCCCTGCTTAATTTCAAACGATACATTCTCCAGTGCCCAAAACTCCTCACGAGAAGGATTTTGGATTTTGGATTTTGGATTTTGGATTTTGCTGAATAAAGACTTTGCCCCGTCCGCCATCACATCGCGCAACGCCTTATAGCGATATTCCTCTTGCTGATGGCTCAACACATATTTTTTACTTAAGTTTTCAACCTTGATTACCGTATCCGACATGAATCCTCCAACCTGTGCTAACAACTCCTGAAACGCTATGTCTAAATAATGTCCGCAAACTTGCGCTCCATCCGACGGAAATAGTAAATTCCAGTAATCAGCACTAATATCACTAACGCCACCGACAAGAGAAATCCTGGTAAATAAATGTCAAAATTTTTACCCAAAATTGCCCACCGGAAACCATCAATTACACCCACCATTGGATTTAATGAGTAAAGTAGTCGCCACTGTTCCGGCACCACACTACTACTAAAACCCACCGGCGAAATATAGAGTCCAAACTGCACAATAAACGGCACAATATATCGGAAATCCCGATATTCCACGTTTAATGCCGCCAGCCATAACCCCGATCCCATCGCCGCCGCAAATGCGATCGCAATAAACAACGGCAGCGTTAAAATTCGCCAATCTGGCACAAAGTTATACCACGCCATAAATCCCAATAGGATGATTGCAGAAATCATAAAATCGACAAAACTCACAATCACTGCACTTGTTGGGACAATCAAACGCGGAAAATAAACCTTAGAAATTAAATTAGAATTACTAATTAAGCTATTACTACACTCACTCAAGGCATTGGAAAAGAACTGCCAAGGTAGCATCGCCGAAAACACGACAATCGGGTAAGGCGCACCCGCCGACGGAGCCTTGAGTAAAACACCAAATACAACCGTAAACACAACTGTCGTTAAAAAAGGTCGCAGCAATGCCCAAGACAGCCCGATCGCCGTTTGCTTATAGCGCACCAAGATGTCTCGCCAAGCCAAGAAGTAAAACAACTCCCGATACTTCCAGATATCCTGCCAGTACTGCTGCTCGGTTTGCCCTGCCTTAATAACTAATTTCTGCCGAGGCTCGAGCGTTTGTTTTCCGATCATGAAAATACCCCTATCCCCATTAACCTATAGTCAAGTCAATAAATAAACTTCATCAAGCTCTTAATCCCAGGCAAATTTATCTGACTCAAAGCAGACCTTTTTCCACCATCAGACCTCCTAGAGTGATAGTAATCAGACCCCTTTTCAGCAGTAACCCCATTTACCACCATTCCTAAAACATGCGATCGCGCTTGCTCTAGCATCATTTTCGTACTCTTAGCAACAGCACGGTCAAGCACTCCAGGATGTACAACCAGCAATATCCCATCTGCCATCTTGCCTAGCATGAGTGCATCACCAAACAAACTCAAGGCAGGAGTATCAATAATCACACAATCATAGTCTTTGACTGCCTCTTGAATTAACAAAGCCATGCGCTGCGAATGTAGCAATGCTGCGGGTTTTGCTAGGATTGTCCCAGCCGTTAAGAGATCCAAGTTAACTAATACTTCTTGAGTGGCGTTGCGAAACTCTGCTTGACCAACTAAAACATTACTTAGTCCAACTGGATTAGATAATCTCCAGATTTCCTGTTGGGAAGAGTGACGCATATCCGCATCTACTAATAGGATTTTGCGCCCCATATGTGCTTTAGCTACTGCCAAATTTGCAGCCACAAATGATTTGCCTTCACCCGGAGCTGAACTAACTACGGCAATTACTTTTAATGGTCGATCGGAGATAGTAAAATCCAGGTTTGTCTGAAGCATCTCAAAGGCTGAACTTGCTCCCGAATATGGATTATCTTTGACTGCTAGTTCGACTAGACCTTCCCCACTGTTTTTAGCTTTTCGATCGAAGTGAGGAATCGTACCGAGTAAAGAATAACCTAATAACTGCTGGGCTTGCTCAAGAGTTTTCAGGGATCGATCCATAGCTTCTAAGATCAAAGCTACGCCTACACCCAGCAAAATTCCCAAAAATCCACCCAGTGCTAGCTGAAAGGCAATTTTGGAAGGAATAGCTTTTTGAGGAAGTAAAGCCGCAGATATTACCCTGGCATTACCGACATTCTGATTTACTACTACATCGACTTCTTGCGATCGCTTTAGCAGTTCTTCATAAGTAGATGTAGCAACTTGCAACTGTCGCTCTAACTGCTCCTGTTTTTCTTGCAGTTGCGGTAAAACACTCAATCGTCTTTGAGAAAGTGTGTATGCATTCTGCAAAACCGTAATTCGGTTAGCTAATGCTGAACGTTCTACATCCGACTGTACCAGTTGGGCCACTAAGGTCTGCTTGAGTTCTCCCATCCCTAAATTCTGGGCTGGTACAGATTTTTCTCTATCTGCATTCTCAACAATTCGCGTCTCTAGCTGCTTTTTGAGGGCTGCTTCTTTTGCTAACAAATTAGCGATCGTCGGATGTTTGTCTGTTTACCTATCAATACTAGGCTGCCAAATATAGTCCGCAGCCTACCGATATTGCTTTTGTTAGGGGATATTTTTGGGTTGCTAATTTGTTTAGCGATCGCACAATGGTTGCGTTTAGATCAACCCTTACATTGGCTAAATCCGTTGCCTTATGTATTTGTCTGCATGATACTTGCAGCATTTTATTTAGCAGATGCTTACCATCCAGATCGGCAAATTTCAGGTTTAAGAGCGCCCGCTCGAATTATTGTTTGTAGCATTGCGATCGCCTTCTTGATTTCTGCTCTGATTTACTTGTCAGATATTGCCAAATACAACCCGATATCGTGGCGGAGTGTCTTCTTACCTAGCTTAGGAATCTTTACTATCTGGGCAATAATATTGCGCGTAATGGCGGTGAGATGGGTGCGATCGCACGCTCTGAAAAGCCGTTGGTTAATACTAGGAGGCGGGGATAATGCCATCAAATTTACACAAAAATTGCTAGAACTTAATCCTTTAGGAAAGCTGACTGTTCTAGCAGAGGAAAACCAAAAAGCTATAGACTTACCAAAAAGAAATCTGAGTTATCAGGGAAGCCTGAGCGATTTGTCGCAATGGAGTCAAGAATCCTGGTCTGGGGTTATAGTGACAGCGCAGATAAACTTTTCCGAGTCACAAGCACAACAGTTAATGCAGATGCGGTTGCGAGGCATTCCGGTTTATACATTGCCGGATGTTTACGAAACATTTTGGTATAAACTCCCTTCGTCGCTGTTACAAGATAAATGGTTGGCTTTTAGTGATGGTTTTAACCTCATGCCTGGTTACTTCAGTATGAAACTGAAGCGAGTTATCGATCTCATATTGATCCTCTTTTTACTAGTATTAGTTGCACCACTTCTGTTATTGGTTGCATTACTAGTTAGGCTAGATAGCCCTGGCCCAGTATTGTACAGTCAGCAGCGAAGTGGGTTATACGGTAAACCATTTAGAGTTTATAAATTTCGCTCCATGTATCAGGATGCAGAAAAGTTGGGGGCGCAGTGGGCTAGTCAACGCGATCCACGAATCACCAGAGTCGGATACTGGCTACGTTTGTTGCGTATTGATGAATTACCTCAAATATGGAACGTCTTACGGGGTGAAATGAGTCTGATTGGGCCTCGTCCAGAACGACCAGAATTTGATGTCAAACTCAAAGAAGCGATTCCCTACTATGAAGTTCGCCATTTGGTCAAACCTGGAATTACAGGCTGGGCACAGGTTATGTATCCCTATGGAGCATCTATAGAAGATGCTTATGAAAAGCTGTCATACGATCTGTACTACATCAAAAATTATTCCATTTGGTTGGATTTAGCGATCGCCTTCAAAACGATTCGAGTTGTTTTGTTAGGTAAAGGTAGATAAGGAAAAAGAAATGAAAAATAAAATATTGGTAACTGGCGGTGCTGGTTACATTGGCTCCCATGTAGTTCGTCAACTAGGAGAAGCTGGTTATGATGTCGTAGTCTACGACAACTGCTCTACAAGTTCACCAGCATCGGTACTACACGGGAAACTAATTATTGGCGATTTAGTAGACAGTGGGCATCTTTATCAAGTTTTTGCCCAGCATAAATTCAGCGCAGTCTTACACTTTGCCGCTAGTCTGATTGTTCCAGAATCAGTAGCTCATCCCCTCGACTACTACGCCAACAACACCCGCAACACCTTAAATTTGCTGCGCTGCTGTAGCGTTATGGGTGTTAACAAGTTCATTTTTTCCAGCACAGCCGCAGTCTATGGAGAAGTAAAAGACAATCCTGTTACTGAGTCGAATCCTACACAGCCCATCAATCCTTACGGACGTTCAAAGTTGATGAGTGAGTGGCTGATCCAGGACTATGCAGCAGTATCTTCACTAAACTACGTAATTTTACGTTACTTTAATGTAGCAGGTTCTGAACCCAGTGGACTATTGGGGCAAATGTCACCGAATGCCACACACTTGATTCGAGCTGCTTGTGATGCAGCACTCAAGCGCAAGCCAGAAGTCCGAATTTTTGGTACTGATTTTCCTACGCCCGACGGAACCGCAATTCGAGACTATATCCATGTTGAAGATTTGGCGACTGCTCACTTAGATGCTTTAGATTACTTAGAAAAAGGAGGGGAAAGCCAAATTTTCAACTGCGGTTATGGGCAAGGATACAGCGTGCGACAAGTTATTGAAAGAGTCAAGGCTATTTCTGGTGTAGATTTTCCCGTTATTGCTGCACCACGTCGTCCAGGCGATCCTGCCTGTGTTGCAGCTTGTGCTGATAAAATCCATAGGGTTCTGGGTTGGCAACCAAAACACAATGATTTAGACGAGATTATCAACACAACCATTGCTTGGGAAAAACACAAGAGTAACTTGGCAAGTCAAAGGCATATCAATATGGCATATGCATAATTAGAACTTGGCACCTAATTAACCTTGTTTTTGCAATTTAGATAACGTGAATTCGACGGCTCATATAGTGTCCCTATAATTGACTCAATCAAAAAATTTCTTAGAGGTTTTACTACACAAAACCGTCCCTATTGAAATTGAAGAAGCACAGACTTGAAGTTTAATTCAAGGTAAAGAGAGGTTCGTCGAACTTACGTTGACATAGGCATTATCTTTAAATAAAGGCACGCAATTACTGATGTTAAAGGCGGCGGATAGTTCAACATCTGACTCAAAACCTCTTTCAATCAATTCTTTACCAGAACTGCATTTTTTCAAGTACCCTAGTAAATCCTGCTGGAAAGCCTGAAATGTTGTCACAGCGACTTCGGCTTCTGGTGATAGACTGCCATTTAAATAACTAAGAATTGCCCCAGCACCAATTAAATCTTCAAATGCAGGGCGGAGGCTACCATCTTCTTTCCACCTCTCACCAGCAGGAATCACAGCAATTTGATCGCCATACTTTTGAGCAAACTGCGCCACAGCTTGGCAATTTCGCAAGCAGCCAGCCAAAGTTGGTGTATTTCCTGTATGTAAAGTCAGGAAAGAACCGTTAGGTGATGGTAAAACTAGTCTGGTTCCAGCAGGAATCTGAGCCACCGATTTTGGCGAGAGAGAATATCCAGTTGTAGTCCAACGTTGTCTATGACTTGCCAACTCTGCTTGCACTGATTTGGCATAATCTATGGCTGACTCATCTTTATATGCGTAGGGAAAAATTATTGCACCGTTGTTAGTGGCAATTTCTACGCAAGTAGAAAAAGAGAGAACATCAACTATCACAATTACATCACTGATAGGAACGAGTTCAGCAACTCCTTGTGCGCCCCATTCACAGCGTAAATTAAACTCTGATTGGTTGTAAATCATTGGTGCGATCGCAAAAGACAATATGATAAAAATTAAACCATAGATAAGTAAGGCAGTGTAAATAATTAAAGGTTTATAGTCAGCACAAAACCTGCTTATCTTAGTATAAGATATCTATACAATTTCAATATGTTAAACTCACATTAAAACAACGATTGTAGATTATTTATTATCCATGTTTCTAATTGTTTCCAAGGTATTATTACAAGGTTATTTTCATTAATTTTATCTACATTAATATCATGCCAATATGACTTTATTGCTCTTTTTGCTATTACTATTTCAATGCCATCTCTATTGCTAACTTCAAATTTTTTGCTTGAAGACCATATAATTGCAGTCTTAGTTGATACTTTTTCTAGTAAAATTAATGCTTTCTCTCCTTTTTGAAAACATGCATATGACCAAGCTGTATACACATTAAACTTGATATTTCCAAAGCAATCTGATTCAAATTCATCCTTTTGTCCTTTCAAGATGGATAGAGGTTTTGCAGTGACCTTTGCACCTCTATTTTTCACAGATATGACTTGTACAAAAGCGATCAATTTTGCAGATCGGCAATCATTCAAAAAAGTGTATGGGCCTGAACGTTGATATTCTTCTTTGAAGTCAAGGTAGTATTTAGGTAATAGCGATTCTTCCAACTCACAATCTGGAGGAAGTGGGTCAGTTATCAATTGGAACATCTCACTTAATTCGTCATAATATTCATTCAGACTATGACAATATTCAGATGTATTTTTAGAACTGGATTCGATAGAATGTTTTAGTTGTCTTAAAATATTTAAATCATCTTCTGGGAGTTCTGAATAATATTGAAACATTAGCGCTATCACTCAAAAATAATTACAAATGTTCAAAAACCAATTAGATTTAGAATGTTTGTACAATTTTAACAATTTTCTAAAACGTCTCCTCATCTTAGTGCAACACATACTTGCTGTTATTTAGATAAGCGCGTATCTCATTTATTTTAGCTTGCTTATTACTTTCAGAGTTAAAAGACTTACTATCAAATCTAATCTATAAACAACTTAAACATAAAGCTCTAATCTAAGGCTAAGAATTTTAAATTAGATAAAAGTTTAAGAAAAAAATTATAAATTTAGTTGTAAAAATTTCCGATGTGTCGGTTAAACTTGAGCAAAGAGATTACTTTTTTGATTGGGAACATACAGACTATTAGCAGCACAAAAACAAATTTTACGCTCCTTATAAACGCGAATTTACTGACTTTGCTGTTGGATAAGTAGTTGAAAATAAGCAATAGTAATCTTTGCTCTAATCAGCCACTATCCGCTAAACTCAGAAATGCTGCGTTATTCCTCATCATGTCCGATTCTCAAACTGTTAGTGCTGCTGTTGCCAAACTCTACAATACCTACCCCTTTCCGCCTGAAGCCCTGCTGGATGAACCACCTCCAGGCTACAACTGGCGCTGGAATTGGCTAGCCGCTCATAACTTCTGCACAGGTCAAAAGCCCCAAAAGCAAGATATTCGGATTTTAGATGCAGGTTGCGGTACTGGTGTAGGTACAGAGTACCTAGTTCACCTCAATCCTCAAGCTTCTGTTGTGGGAATTGACCTCAGTACTGGTGCTTTAGCTGTAGCAAAAGAACGTTGTCAGCGTTCAGGTGCTAACCGCGTTGAATTTCATCACCTCAGTTTGTTTGATGTGGAACAGTTACCGGGTGAGTTTGATTTAATTAACTGTGTTGGCGTTTTGCATCATACCCCCGATCCCATTCGCGGAATTCAAGCTTTGGCGAAGAAATTAGCCCCAGGCGGCTTAATGCACATTTTTGTGTACGGGGAATTGGGGCGCTGGGAAATTCAACTCATGCAAAAAGCGATCGCACTTCTTCAAGGTGACAAAAAAGGCGACTACCGCGATGGTGTCCAAGTCGGGCGACAAATATTCGCTTCCTTACCAGAAAATAACCGAATTGTCAAATACGATAAACAACGTTGGTCGCTAGAAAACAACAAGGATGAATACTTTGCTGATATGTACGTTCATCCTCAAGAAATTGACTACAACATTGAGACGCTGTTTGAATTAATTGATGCTTCGGGATTGGAATTTATTGGTTTCTCGAATCCGAGCTTTTGGGATTTGGAGAGACTTTTAGGCAAAGCACCAGAGTTAGTCGAACGAGCAAAAGAATTGAGCGATCGCCAGCTTTATCGCCTGATAGAATTATTAGACCCAGAAGTAACTCATTACGAGTTTTTCCTCGGTCGTCCTCCCTTAATCAAAGCTGACTGGTCGGAAGATAACGTATTACTGGCAGCGATTCCCGAACTGAATCCTTGTCTTGAGGGATTTCCCAGTCAATGTTTCTTTAATTACGATTACCAAATTGTTAATTTATCTGTAGCAGAGTTTGAGTTTATGCAAAGATGCGATCAAAACTCCACAGTTGCAGAGATATTGACAAATGTAGAACTGGGATTGGATGAGGTAAGAAGCCTTTTGCAACAGCAGTTGATTTTATTGACACCTGCTTAGGGAATTCAAGTAAAAAATATCCAATTATTAATTGTGGGATGGGCCTTTCGGTTATCCCACAATTAGATATTTACCCTACAACAGCCGAACTTGCTACTTTCTCCTGTCTTTGGGAAGGCGGACGCATTCCCAAACCAAGTAAATTCAGCATTTCTCGGTCAGTATCGTAATCTGGACAGGGAGTTGTCACCGTCAACATCTTGTTGTCGTCGCTAGAAAAGATAGAATTGGCTCCTGCCATAAAGCAGAAAGCTTGCTCAACTTGAGAAAGTCTCGCCCTGCCGGCGCTAAGACGCACATCGGAAGCTGGCATTAAAATTCTGGCTGTGGCAATCATCCGCACAATATCCCAAATGGGGACATCAGGCTGATTTTCTAAAGGTGTGCCCGGTACTTGCGAGAGAATATTAATTGGCACGGACTCTGGATGCGGATGTAAGTTTGCCAGAGTTTGTAACATCCCAACCCGGTCATCGACAGTTTCGCCTAAACCCAGGATACCGCCGGAACAGACAGTAACATTTGTCTGACGGACATTCTCAATTGTGTTCAAGCGATCGCTATATGTCCTTGTGGTAATAATTGTGCTGTAATATTCCTGCGAGGTATCTAAGTTATGGTTGTAGGCATAAAGTCCTGCTTCTGACAATTTCTTGGCTTGATTTGCCGTCAACATACCCAGAGTGCAGCACACTTCTAAACCCATTGCAGTTACATCCTTGACCATTTCCAGGACTTCCTCAAATTGTGAGTTATCCCGGACTTCGCGCCAAGCTGCACCCATACAAATGCGACTAACACCAGTTTCTTTAGCTTTTTGAGCGATGTTAACTACTGTTTCTTTTTCTAGAAGTGCTTGCGCCTTTACCTCTGTTTTATAACGGGAAGATTGGGCGCAGTAGCTACAATCTTCTGGACAACCTCCCGTTTTGATAGATATGAGTTTGCAAACTTGTATTTTTGTTGGGTCATGATATTGGCGATGCACGCTAGCAGCTTGATAAATCAGCTCTAGCAATGGCGTATTGTAAATCGCCCGAATCTCTAATTCCTGCCAATCGTAGCGTATTCCCACCACATCACTATCCTTCTTGTAGACTGGGTTAAATCTTGAGCTGTCTTTTGCTTAAATCTGCTGCGGTACAGCCTTTGGGCAAAGCTATTTTATCGAAGTTGTACCCTGGAATGTGCTTTATCACCCATTGGCTCTCAATCCTTCCGCTCTAGATATTAGACATCAGCTTATCAAGATTTTGGTTGAATGGCAGATTAAGAGCAAAAATACTCACCCCATCTTTTGTAAAGGGAATTGGGAATTGGGCATTGAGCATTGGGCATTGGGAATTGGGAATTGGGTATAGATATATCTTTTGTCATGCTGGTCAAGAGTTCAAAGTCTATATAAAATCAGTTAATTGACCCCTGACTATTAACAAACTTTATGAAAAAACTATGACACTTGCATAAGCCCTGATAATCAGACAGCTAATCTAGCTGCTGCTAAACCGCAGATTATGAGAGAATTTACAAAATTTAGAGATTGTTCTGGGAAGAGATCCCGCCAATTAAGTAATTTATGATATCAGAACTGCCAATAATTGCAAGCGATCGCCTATTATTGCGAGCAGCGATCCATGAAGATATACCCCAAATTCTCAAGTACTTTATTGATAACAAAACTTATCTCACTCCATTTTACCCTCTTTGGGCTGATGGTTTTTTCACTGAAGAATATTGGCAATATCAGATAGAGAATAGTTTTCTAGAATTTATCAATGGGCAATCGTTAAAACTATTTGTTTTTACCAAAAAAAATCCTACCGTAGTTATTGGAACGGTCAACTTTAGTAATTTTGTCCGAGGAGCCGCTCATTTTTGCTATGTGGGATATAGCCTTGCTGAAAATAAACAAGGTAAAGGATATATGACAGAGGGTTTAAAGTCTGCAACTCAATATCTATTTGAAGAGTTAAATTTTCACCGAGTTATGGCTAACTATATGCCTCACAATCGGCGCAGTGGTAATGTACTCAAAAGGCTCGGTTTTGTTGTTGAAGGATACGCTAGAGACTATTTGCTAATTAATGGACAATGGGAAGATCACATTTTGACAAGTCTTACAAATCCTTATTGGAAAGAACCTAAAATTTAAATAAGCTGACGGCTATTGTCAATATTATTTAATTTCTCTAGCAAAACTGCTTTTAAAGCAATTTGTTTATAATTCATAATTATTATTTTTTTTAGTCATTTTATACAAGTAAGTAACTCTAAAATTGCACTCAATTACTCATTTGTAATTTTTGAGTAATACCCATCTTACAGCTATTCGCAATACTCTCATATTTATATGAGAAGGAATTTAATATATCAGTTGTGAATCTCTACAAATTCATAGTAAATTCATCATAAATACACAACAACTCCACAGGCAAATGCAATAGTAATATTTGTTCGCTAACAAACTTAGTTCCTAAGGTTAGCTTTAGCCGATGTGTCCAATTTTCTTAAACAGTTGAGGAGTTTTTAAAATGCTCATTAATTCTATAAAACGCTTATCTGTCTTTTCTACTATCTTCGCTTTTGCTACCGTCTTAAACGGAGTTGTCTTAGCAGCACCAGGCCCAAATCCCAGCACTACACCAGCCTTAAAAACTCAAACTAGTGCTGTACCACACCAACCAATCAAACTCACAAATCAACAGCGCCAACAAATCCAAGCGGCTCGCCAGCAAAGAGACAAGAATATTGAGGCTCTATTAAACCCGTCCCAAGATACTAAATTTAAGGCAGCACTGCAATCCCGTCAGAGAATCAGAATAGTTTTAAAATCTTTGGATTTGAATCAAGATCAACAGAAACAAGTTCAATCAATTTTGCAAACTTATAACCTGCAAGTGAAAAAAATTCTCTCTTCACAGGCATCACAACCAATATCAAAACCAGGAGAAATTGCTTCACCAACATCACAACCAATTAAAAAATAAAAAATCAGTTTTATTTCATTAAGTTTAAATTTTGCAAGACTGGCGAATTTTATCCAAACTTCGGTTAAGCCAGTCTTATTTTTTTTGAATATCCAAAACTTTATTTATTTTAGAGGATGTTTGAAAAGTCGTAAAGTATACTATAAATCTCACTTCCATTTTTCTCCCCGTTGGCGTCAACCTGCCGTTAGGCAAGCAAAGAGAGGCTTTGAAACCCCCATTTTCTCGTGAGTGTTGGGGGCTAGGGGGGTTAGGTTTCTGAAGCTTTGATGTGATGAAAAATACTTTTAAAACATCCTCTTAAAAGAGGGTACGAGGTATGCAGTTACACTTAGGGACTACTTGTGTAATAGGCGATTGAAAGCGGTTTTACAAGAGCCGATACCTCATGGCAGAGGTAGAAATTTACTCGTGAGCGATTGACACGCGTCTACGAACTTACGCCAGCTAGCTTCAGTGTTCTAATTATTCTGAGTTGCCTAACCCAAAATGGGTGTATAAACTTCAACATTTATAGGGCTTATTCTGTACAAACCACTTTTCACAGGCATCTTTGACAACTTTTCTGTCTTCAGATGACAAAAGCTCATCTGGCTGACCAGAAGCTAAAATTTTAGCGGCAGTAACCGCTTTTTCATATAACACACCGCACTGAACCAGTTCTGTACAAAAGATTTTTTCTCTTTCTTCTACAGGCGTAAAAAAATTACTTGGCATTTAGAAAAAAATTGTTTAGTTTTGTTTTTAAGAGAATACTTTTTATTACTAAACTTCTTCTTCTATCTAGTGAATAATTTCAGGTAGATAAAGCATGGTTTAATGTAAAGTTTGCTAGTAATAAAAAATACAAAACTGAAATTTCTCACTGATGATTTTATCAGGCAGTTTGATACAACTACAAATTAGTCAGCGTTCTTGCTTCAATTCCACGTTTTTCAAGGTGGCTTACTTCTGCCTCCTGAAGCGCTCCCGATTTTGATATGGATCGCTTTTTGCGTCTATGCTGATGATGCTGAAGCCAGAGGTAGTATTAAAGGAAGAATGAATTAGCTTTGCTCGTAATGACTCTGGCTGAAACTCCAAACGACAAGAATTCTAGCAATCCTTTTCTCTCCCTCAACTACGAAACCGCCTTAGAATCTCTAGGAGGCGACTACTACGATGAGGTTGCAGCAGCTGAATTTCCCCAACACCTCCTGCGTTGGCGTAACGATCAACTATTACCCCGTTTTGGTCTAGACCCCCAAGTAGTCAAAGACGAAGATTTCATCGCAGCCTTTGGCCAATTTCAAGGGCGCAAACCATTGTTAGCACTGCGTTACCACGGCTACCAATTTGGTGAATATAACGGGCAGTTGGGTGATGGTAGAGGCTTTCTCTACGGACAAGTACGCGCCAATGATGGCGAATTATACGATTTTGGCACTAAAGGTTCTGGAAGAACGCCCTACTCCCGTGGTGGCGATGGTATGCTCACGCTCAAAGGTGGGGTGCGGGAAGTTCTGGCTGCGGAAGCACTGCACTACTTGGGTGTACGTACTTCGCGCTGTCTGAGCATGATTGAAACAGGTTTACCACTCTGGCGGGGCGATGAACCTTCGCCTACCCGTTCATCTGTGATGGTTAGGATGAGCAGTTCTCATATTCGGTTTGGCACTTTTGAGCGACTGCACTATTTCCAGCGTCCAGATTTAACTAAGAAGTTATTAGACCACGTAATTGAGCAGTATTATCGACACTTAAATGCTGAAGAAGATAAATATGGCTTGTTTTACGCCGAATTAGTTAAACGGGTTGCAGAACTAGTAGCGCAGTGGATGGCGGCTGGCTTTTGTCATGCAGTCCTGAATACTGACAATATGTCGATTACGGGAGAAAGCTTTGATTATGGGCCTTATGCATTTATCCCTACTTATGACCCATACTTTATCGCTGCATATTTTGACTATTCTGGACGCTACTGTTACAGTAATCAACCAATTATTTGCAAGCTAAATTTAGAAATGCTCCAGGAACCTTTAAAGGCGATTATTGATAAAGGCGATATGGAGACTAGTTTAGCTAAGTTTGATGAATATTATCAAGCTGAATACAGTTCTTTGATGTTGAAGAAGTTGGGTTTTGTGGAGTTGCAACATCCACAAGCTGAAGAACTCTTAAATCTCACGATTGAATTCTTGAAAGCCAGCCAAGTTGGTTATCATCAATTCTTTTATGAGATGGCTCGCACTTTTTCATCTAAATGGCGAGATGAACCAGGTTTTGTAATGAATAGTTCAGATATTGTACCAGTACCGGGTGCATCAGCAATTTTTGATGATTGGTGCATAGCATACCACAAAATCTTGAATGATTTTGATAGCGATCGCATTAATGTAATTGCCCAAACTCTAGCTGTTCATAATCCCAAAACGGCATTATTAAGACCTGTGATTGAATCTGTTTGGGAAGCAATTGCTCAGGAAGATAATTGGCAGCCTTTTTATGAGTTAATCAAGGCAATTCAGTCTAGGAAGTAGTCAATTTACAGCTACTTTCTTTTTAATATAGTACTTCTCGTTTGTATGCAATACACTCTGACCTCTCTCCAAACCTCTCTCCTAAAAGGAGAGAGGCTTTGAAACTTACTCCCCAACGCTAGTAGGGAAGGGGCTGGGGGTTAGGTCTGTATTCCATGCAATTGAGAAGCGCTATATTATGAATTTTTGTGCTTGGTCAGTAGTAAGCTGTTCCACCTTTAATTTGCATAATTAGGGCGGGCAAGATGCCCACTCCACAAGATGGATAATTTATTTCTTAGAAGTCCCTTATGGATATTCAATAAATGTTGGATAGGTCTGAAGCGGGAGACTAATTCAGTTGTCTCAAAACCTCGAACTTTCCCCTACCTCTAACTAAACTGTTGAGCATAAAACCGCGCATAGCGACGCTCTAGAGCTAATAATTCTTCATGGGTTCCCGATTCGACAATTTGTCCCTGTTCAAGAACTAAAATCCGATCGCACCTTCTAACTGTCGATAAACGGTGAGCAATAATAAACACTGTCCGTTTTTCCATCAATCTTTCCAACGCTTCCTGCACCAGTGCTTCTGACTCAGAATCTAAGGCTGATGTCGCCTCATCAAGAATCAAGATTTGAGGATTGAGCAGAACAGCACGAGCGATCGCAATTCTTTGTCTTTGTCCACCTGATAAGTTTACCCCACGTTCGCCTACCCAAGTCTTATAACCTTCTGGTAGTTGGCTAATAAATTGATGGGCATTAGCAATTTTCGCCGCCTCCTTAACTGCTTTTATGTCAAAAATATATTGTCCAAAGGCGATATTTTGGGCAATCGTCCCGGAAAAGATGATGGTTTCTTGAGGAACAATCCCAATTTGTCGCCGCAGACTATGCAACTTCACATCCCGAATATCAACATCGTCAATGAAGATTTGCCCAACTTCGGGGTCGTAAAAACGGGGTAAGAGATTCACAAATGTAGTTTTACCAGCACCAGAAGCACCCACAAGAGCGATCGCTTCACCTGGCGATACCAATAAACTAATATCTTTTAATACGGGTTCACCTGGTTTATAAGCAAAGGAAATATGACGATATTCTACTTTGCCTTTGACTGGAGGGAGAGCGATCGCATTTATCTTTTCGATTACCGTCGGCTGAATTGCCATCAATTCAAAAACGCGGTCAACTGATGCCTCACCCTGCTTAAATTCGTTGTAGTTGTTAGTAGTATGACCAATGGGATCGATTAACAGCGCTGCCGCCGCCACATAACTGAAAAAATTCGCCACAGTCAAGTTACCTTGGGAAATTTGCCAAGCTCCCACAATCAGTAACGATAACGCACTTAAGGCTTCCAAAAATCCAATGATGGGAATCTGAATCGCTTTCAGGCGTTCGGCTGAGTATTTTGCTTTGAGGCTGCGTTCTGCTTCATGGCCAAAGCGGGCAATTTCGTAATTTTCGGCAGCAAAAGCCTGTACTAAACGAATACCGTTGAAAACTTCCGCGAGGATGGCTGATAAACC
Organism: Nostoc sp. DedSLP04; assembly: GCF_034530775.1. Taxonomy (NCBI): domain Bacteria; kingdom Bacillati; phylum Cyanobacteriota; class Cyanophyceae; order Nostocales; family Nostocaceae; genus Nostoc; species Nostoc sp. DedSLP04. Next base: position 43,684 of record NZ_JAVRCL010000032.1, read on the forward strand.
CGACACGCGATTTTGACTTTTTAAGGAATATTTGCGTAAACGTTCGCCAAACCAGCCAACTAAAATACCCATGAGTGGCGCAACTATCACTGTTGCTAATGTTAGTTGCCAATTCAGATAAATCATGTAAATCGGAATTGCTAGCAGCTGCAAAATACAGGGGATAAAGTCGTGAAATACTTTATTTACCACTTCGCCAACGCGGTCAACATCTTCGGTGAGGCGGTAAGATAAATCACCAGCTTTTGCCGTTTCAAAATAGCTGAGATTTAGCTTTTGAAGATGCGCGTAGACTTGCTGGCGGAGATGAAAAGCAACTCGCAAAGCAGCTTTTGCCATGTACATATCTTGTATAGACTGAAACAAGCCTCGAACAAGAAATACTAAAGCACAGCTGCCAGTTATTTGAGCGATCGCGACTACATTACCTTGAGCAAAGGGAATTGCCAATTTACCAGCGAGATTAATTAATACTAAAGTCGCCAGCACGTATCCCAAGATACCAATAATTCCCTTGGTAATGGTTTGCCACTGGAGTCGGATATAAGGTAGCAATTGCCAGTAATTAGAACGGGTTTTCAAGCTTGAAGATCCACAACGCTATTTTACTTTGTTTGACGCTAGCAGTTTTTAGGGAGTTTCTGAATAGTTTACTAATTAGTTACAAACTGTTTTAGCGTTCAGGTCAAAATAATCTACATACATAGAATTGGTATAAATATTAAAAGTATACCCTGCTATAGATGACAGGTTTTTAGTATTAATAAATACTGATATTTAGATTTGACCATTACTTCCACCTACGCTTCATAGTTTTGCAGCTCGAGCAATATGGATGTAGATAACTTTGGCCAAGAGATAGAAGAATTGCGATCGCGGGTACGGAAAATATGGCAGCGTACAGCAACTCAACCGAACTCACAACAAGAGCTAATAATAGAGGCTTTCGATGAACTCCAAATCTCAGTGGAAGAACTATTGGCTGCCTCCGAGGAGTTAGAGCTAACAAGAGCCGGAGCTGAGAGAGAACGCCAGCGTTACCAAGAATTATTCGATTTTGCGCCGGATGGCTACTTAGTAACTGATACCGTCGGGAAGATCCTAGAGGCTAACTATGCAGCAGCAACTATGCTCTCCATACGCCAAAAATATCTGGTAGGTAAACCATTAATTGTGTTTATTGCTCAACAAGACCGTCAGATATTTCGCTCCCTGATCAATAATTCACAGCAGATACAGGACTACATAATGGATATAAAGCCACGCTTGGGTAAATCCTTTCCTGCTAGTATCAGCGTATCTCCAGTGTATGACTTACAAGAAAAGTTGGTAGGCTGGCGTTTGTTGCTGCGTAATCTCAGCGAAGCTAAACAAGCACAAGAACAAGTGGCAAAACGCACAGAGGAACTGGCAAAAGCAAATCAGCAATTGCTGAGTGAAATTACAGAGCATAAACGAGCCAAGTCACAACTGCTGCATCTTGCGTTTCACGATGTACTGACGGGACTCCCAAACCGCGCTTTATTTATGAACCGCTTAGAAGATGCGGTCAATTATTCCCAACGGCATTCAGATTATCTATTTGCTGTCTTGTTTCTAGACCTAGATCGCTTTAAGGTGATCAATGACAGCCTGGGGCACACATTTGGAGATCAATTACTGCTTACCGTTGCTCAAAGGCTTCAAGAATGCTTGCGCTCTACAGATATGGCTGCACGGCTGGGAGGAGACGAGTTTATCATTTTGCTAGTGGGAATTAGAGATGTATTAGAAGTGGTAGGGGTTGTTGAGCGAGTACAAAAGAATCTGTCACTTCCTCTGGTTCTGGACGGGCACGAAGTCTCTACTACAGCGAGTATTGGCATTGCTTTAAGCATAACAGATTATAAACAACCAGAAGATTACTTGCGTGACGCTGATATAGCGATGTACCGAGCTAAAGCACAAGGCAGGGCCTGCTATGAGATTTTTAACCCTGATATGCATATTCAAGCAATGGCACACTTGGAGTTGGTTAACGAGCTACGCCGAGCCATTGAACTTCAAGAGTTTCGGATTTATTATCAACCGATAGTGTCACTCAGTCATGGCAAGATAACTGGTTTTGAAGCGCTTATACGTTGGTTACATCCAAAACACGGCATTGTTTTGCCAGAGTATTTCATGTCAGCTGCTCAAGAAACCGGGCTAATTATCCTTATTGAGCAGTGGGTCTTGTATGAGGCTTGTCATCAGATACATCAATGGCAAGAGCAATTCTCCTCTAGCTGTGGTGAACTGGCTGAATATCCCTTGACCATTAGTGTCAATCTTTGTACTACTAGGTTCAGTGAAGAAAACTTGCTGCCGCACATCAATAAAGTTCTCCAAGACACTGGACTCCCCGCACCGAATTTGACGCTGGAGATTACAGAGGGCGTAATTATGGAAAATCACGATCAAGCCATTATCAGGGTAAAGCAACTGAAAAATTTAGGAATTAAGTTGGCAATTGACGACTTCGGTACGGGCTATTCCTCATTAGGTCGTCTCCACCACTTTCCAATTAATCAGTTGAAGATAGACCGCTCTTTTGTTAGCGGAAGCATTTTTGATGATGGAAATTTAGATATTGTTCAGACAATTATTACATTGGCACACAAATTAGGTGTGGATGTAACCGCCGAAGGGGTAGAGACAGAAGAGCAACTAGCAATGTTGAGAAAGTTGAACTGTGAATATGGGCAGGGATATTTTTTCTCCCATCCATTAGATAGCTCTCAGGCGACGGCATTAATTATGGCAAATCCTCAGTGGTGATGGATCTTGTGCAAAGGGAATTGCCAATTTACTGCCAAGATCGATCGATAGACCTCTTGCATAAGTGGAATAGACCCCCCTTAATCCCCCCCTTATAAAGGGGGGAAACTTGAAATCTTGCTCCCTCCCCTTCACAAGGGGAGGGTTGGGGAGGGGTAATTCAAGGATTTTTGCAAGAAGTCTAATACAAATAAACAGTGCCTTATGCTGTCGCTAACACACTCTCACTACGTTCTAAAAAATTAGCCCTCTCCTTGTAACTAAGGAAAGGGCTGAATTAATCTTAAAATACTTCGTAATTTTCCGGTTAAATTACGAATTACGAATTACGAATTACGAATTACTTAATATCCGCCTTCTTCTTCGTATTCTGGCTGTCTTTCCTTGACTTTCTTAGGAATATTCACAGGCTTTGGCGCATCTTCCCAAGCATCGCCGTCTACGTCGTCATAATCATCGTATTCGTCAACATAAGGCTTGTTATAGGGCTGGGCTTCATACTTTAGCGGCTGCGGTTGTTGATACCTGTCGTTGCCAGTTGCCTCGCTCCAGTTATCTTCTTCGTCATCTTCTTCGTATTGAATAGATTCATACTGCCGCGCCTTCATTACCTGACGCTGTGGCCTTTCCTCTTCCACATAGTCTTCATTCCATTCTTCTTCCCGCGCTACGGGTTCGGGGGCGCGAACTTTTTGCCTGGGTGGCTGCAATGGCACTCCGCTAGGCAGTTGATTGGGTGCTGCAATTGTACGCGGTGGAGTATAGCCGTATTCTTCTTCTATATCTCGCTCCCACGGTGCTTTGCCGATACCCAGACGCTCTAGTAAACCAACTGTCAACTGGTTTACTCGTTCTTCGGCTCCCTCAAACACAATTAATCGATTGGGGCCTGTGCTGACAATTTCATCGACTGAGAACTCGTAAGTACTCAGAAATTGATCGGGAATTTGGGGCAATCCTAAAGAAGCAATGACTATAGATTCAAGCTTCCCGCTTTCGCCGTTGAACTTGAAGCCGCGGACTTTACCTAAGACTTCACCTGTTTCTGTAATTACTTCCCAGTTAATCAAATTACTGAGAGATTCAACTTCGATATCTTCAATGACATCTTCGTTATCAACCAGGATGACATCACCAATCTGGCTGATGTTGTTGAGGTACATATAGCGCGGTATGCCCGAAATGGAGATCAGGCTGTCTCGCAAACCAAGAGCCACAACCTCTCGTTGATCGATATCAACCCAGACTTGACTAATGATGCCTAGCCGCTTGCCGTTGTCGCGGGTAATCACCTGGGTATTTAATATGTCGGAACGCCTAATTATCTGTTCGGAGGTCATTCTATACCGAGTCCTGATCTCGAATCCGGTTTGGTTTATCTATACACTATTATTAACAAAAACTCAAGCAGATGTATTGGATGATTGTAATTTAATCCCCAAAACTTGAGTGTAAGCTCCTCGTGCTTGAGTAACGCCAATTGTGCGTTCGGCTGATTCTATCATCGGACGACGCAAACTCACAACTATAAATTGCGCTTGTTGTGACTGTTGTTTAATCATTCTAGCTAATCGCTCTACGTTTGCTCCATCTAGGAACATATCTACTTCGTCAAAGGCGTAAAATGGCGATGGGCGGTAGCGTTGCAGGGCAAAGATAAAGCTCAAGGCTGTGAGTGATTTTTCTCCCCCAGACATGGAAGCTAGGCGCTGTACGGGTTTACCTTTTGGATGTGCGACTAAATTTAGCCCACTACTAAAGGGATCTTCAGGATTTTCAAGTTGTAAGAAGCCGTCGCCGTCGGAAAGAATGGCAAAAATTGATTGAAAGTTTTCGTTGACAGCATCGAAAGCTTCTTTAAAGGCAAGTTGCCGCAATGTGGTAAAGTTTTCAATTCGTAAAAGTAGTTCGGTGCGTTCTCCTTCTAGTGTCTCTAATTTTTGCGTGAGTTCCTGGAGGCGGTTTTGCGTGCGTTCGTATTCTTCCAACGCCAGCATATTCACAGGTTCCATTGCCTGTAAGCGTTTGGTAAGCGATCGCAATTCTTTCTGCAATTCTTCTAAATCTACTTTATCTGGAACTTCTGGCAAGGGATTTGGTAATTCTGCTCCCACATCCCGCAACTGCGTTTGTAATGCAATTAGTTCTTCGCGGCGCTTCTCTTGGGTTTCTTGGAGTTTTTGGATTTCCCATTCCAATTGTTGTTGGCGCAAAAGATGCGATCGCACTTCTTGTTCTGTAGCGTCGCGTTTTTGTTTTTCTTCTCCTAAATTTTGTTCCATTTGATTTAACGATAAACGGGTTTGGGTGATTTGGTCGTCTATCGTTGTGGTTTGTGTAAAGACGCGATGAATCGCGTCTCTACAAGAGGTTTGTTGGGTTTCGTATTCGGTGATGCGTGTCTCTGCTTCTTGGATTTTTTCTTGCGATCGTTGTTGCTGATTTTCTAAATTTTTTAATCTTTGTTCGGCTTCCCTTAACGCCGCCTCTCGTTGTTGCAATTGTTGCTCTTGAATTTTAATGGTTGCCTGGATTTGTTGCCATTCACTGGGGGTTTGGGATGCTTCTAACTCTGCTAAAGCGTGTCGCAATTGTTGCAACTCATTTTCTTGTCCAGGTAATTCCCGCTCTAAAATTTCTAATCGGGATTGAGCTGTGGCTAATTTTTCGCTGTTTTGGGCGAGTTGCGATCGCGTTCCCTCTAATTGCGCTGTCAAATTCTTAATATCTTTTTGCAACTGTTCCAATTGCAACTGCTGTTCGCGCCGCGCCTGACGCGCTTCTGTTAATTCTTGGGTGAGTTTTTTGGTTCTGGCTGACAAAGTAGCGATCGCTTCTGTACAACGCTCTAAAATTCGCTCAATATCCACCAAGCGACTTTTTAAAGCGATCGCTTCATCAGATTCCGCCGCTTCACCCGTACCAAATCGTAACGCTGAACGCTGGGTATTACTACCACCAGTCATTGCACCACTGGTTTCTAAGAGTTCCCCGTCTAAGGTGACGATGCGATAAAGTCCTAAATTTTTCCGCGCCGCTTCAAGGTTGGCAAAAACTACGGTGTTACCGAAAACATAGCTGAAGACATCTTTGTAACGGCGATCGCAATCGACTAAGTTAACAGCATAGTTAACGAAACCGCTAGCGAAACGCAGCGTTGCATCTTGGGTAAATTTGGGAGCGTGAATTTTATTCAGTGGTAAAAAAGTTGCCCTGCCTGCACGTTTTTGTTTGAGCAGTTCAATACCTGCTGCGGCGATGCTGTCATCTTCTACCACAATATGTCCCAAGCGTCCCCCAGCAGCCATTTCCAAGGCTAGCTGATGGCGGGGTTCCACTAGTCCCAACTGCACCACTAAACCGCAAACACCAGGCATTCCTGATTGTAAAATGACTTTACTAGCTTGGGTTCCTTGGACTTCTTGCTGTGCTTGCGCTTGCGCTTCGATTTTATCCAACTGGCGTTGTTTTTCTCGTTGTTCGGAAAGTAACCGTTTTTGAGTTTCCTGTTGGATTTGCAGTTCTTGTTCTGTGGCTGAGAGATTTTGGGCTAAGTTTTGGATGGGTTCGCTAGAAGTGTTAAATTCCGTTTCAATTCCACTACATTGAGTTTGTTTTTCTGCTAATAGCGGTTCGTCGCGTTCAATTAACTGGGTTTGCTCTTGGATTAACTGCTGTAACTGATTATTGCGTTCTCTGAGTTGTGCTTGTTCGGTGCGTTGCGGTTCTAGAGTGTGCAGCAAAGCTTCTATTTGACGGTTGAATGCTGTTTGTTGCTGCACCCAGGCTTCTGAAGCCGAGGCGATTTCTGCGGCGGCTTCGCGGGAGGTTTCTAGAGATTGTTGTGCTTCATTCCTTTGGTGTTGGGAAGACGCGATGAATCGCGTCTCTACAATGTGTGTTTCGGCAATTTCTTCTAGGGAATGACGATGTTTTTGAATCTCTTGCTGAGTTTGAGCTAGACGTTTGGCAGTTTCTTGGGAAGCTGTTTGTAATTCCGTTAGCTGACGCTGGAGTTGTTTACGTTCTGCTTCTTGGGTGGCGAGGGTAGATTGTACTGCCAAAAGTTCCTCTTCTCCCAATGCTTTGACGTGGGCATTGAGTTGTTCGAGTTCAGCAGTTTTTTGAACGATTTCGGAATTTAGGTTGGTGAGTTGGGTAGTGAGTTCAGTAGAATTGCGATCGCCTGTTTGAATTTCGTGAACTAATTTTTCTTGTTGTGCTTGTAGCGATCGCCATGATAAAACAGCTTCCCAGGATTGTTTAGCCAGAAATTCTGTGCGGAGTTTTTGATATTTCTCAGCTTTCGCCCGATCTTGGGAAAGGCGATCGCGCTGTGCAGTTAATTCCGTTTCAATAATCCGACAGCTATCTTCCTTTTCCTTCACCTCATCTAAAGTTGATTTGGCTTGGACAATTTTGCGATCGAACGCCGCCACCCCAGCTAATTCATCAATAATTTCCCGCCGTTCTCGCCCATTCATCGAGATAATACTGGTGACATCTCCTTGCAGTACTACATTGTATCCTTCAGGATAAACCCGTAGATTACTTAGTTCCCCATGCAACTCTGTTAACGTGCAAGGTACACCATTGATATAGTAATTCGATGTGTAAGTCCCTTGGTGAGTGACTCGTAGCCTTCTAGTAACACTCCACTCTCCCGATTTTGGGCTTCGGCTTACTTCGGCTCCGGTTCCATCAAGCGAAGTCGAGATGCTCGGCACAAGTTGCTCAGTCGAGCGAGTTTGGACTTCGGCTTCGCTCAGTCGAACGATTTTGGATTTTGGATTTTCTTCCCCTGCTTCCCCTGCTTCCTCTACTTCCTCGACTTCCTGTCTTTGTGCCTTTGCGTCTTTGTGTGAAATTTCATCCGATAAATCAAATGTTACCGTGACGCTAGCCTCAATCGAAGCACGTCCTTTAGCCGTTTGAGTATTATTTACCAAATCCGGCAAGCGATCGGCTCGCATTCCCTTAGAACTGGAGAGTCCCAGGCAAAAGAGCAGTGCATCTAAGATATTAGACTTACCCGAACCATTTGGCCCAGATATGACAGTACACCCCGGTAGCAAAGGGACAGAAGTAGTGCCACCGAAGGATTTGAAGTTCGTAAGTTCCACGCGCTTGATGTGCACCATAGGCGCTGGTTCCCTGGGCTAATGAAGAACAAGTGTATCAACTAATTAAGAATTCGCAAGAGGGTAAGGCGGAGAATTGGAAATTATAGTAAACGCGTTGCGGTGAGCCTGCAAGCTTCACTCAGAAGGCTTACCGCAGGCGATCGCTCAGTGTACGGCAAAAATTTTGATGTCGCAAACTGACCATCAAAATTTTCCCAGAGCAGATAATATCATGTCTGACTAATTACTTGTAATTCAAAAATCTCTGCGTTTGCGTGTCTTTGCGTCAGTCCTAAATTACAACTATTCAATCAGAACGATCTCAGGATAGTTTAAGTGCGGAGGATAATTAGTTGGTATAGTTTAAATCATTTATTCTGTCTCTGTCGTCTTCGCTCGATCGTGACAACAAAGCGATCGCATTTTTATCTCAGGATATAACTAGTTTGAAATACGCTCAAGGCATTCTCACACAGTAATGTTACCTGCTAAGGAACTGAGGGGAACAAGAGAAAAAAGTAATTCAACCAAATGGTAGAGGATATTAAAAGCACCAAATGAATTTATAATAAAGTAATCTTTACAATTGAAAAAACGTAGAAAGAAAGTCATCTTTACTACCCCAATCCGTTGTCTGTGATATGGTTCTTAACCCCAAATATTTGTAGAACTTAGTAATGAAGAAATTAATTAAAGGTCTGCGCGAATTTAAATCTAGCTATTTTTCGACACATCAAAAATTATTTGAGCAACTTTCACACGGTCAAAAACCCAGAGTATTATTTATTACCTGTTCTGATTCGCGTCTCGATCCAAATCTAATTACACAAGCCCAAGTTGGTGAATTATTTGTCATTCGCAATGCAGGTAACATCATTCCACCCTATGGGGCAAGTAATGGCGGTGAAGGTGCGACAATTGAATATGCTGTTCAAGCTTTAGATGTTCGCCAAATTATTATTTGTGGTCATTCTCATTGCGGTGCAATGAAAGGATTAATGAAGTTACACAATCTCAGCGATGAAATGCCGCTTGTACATGATTGGCTTAAATATGCAGAAGCAACTCGAAGGCTAGTTATAGACCACTATAGCCACTATGACCAAGAAGAACTACTAGAGATTATGATAGCCGAAAATGTTCTGACTCAAATTGAGAATTTGCGGACATATCCAGTGATTCACTCTAAGCTTTATCAGGGGGAACTCAGCATTTATGCTTGGATTTATCACATTGAAACAGGAGAAGTTTTCGCATACGATCCCCAGAAGCACGCTTATGTTTTGCCTCAAACTCTGTTTGCAGAATCAGAGATAGATGAGTCATTCAGAGGTGAGGTTACAAATACCAATTTAGCTGTGCGTTCCCCCCAAAACCAGCAGGATGATGTTCAACCTTATGAGAAACAGTCTGTTTCTCCATTTGAGTGGTTTCCAATGAGACGACTTTCTCCAGAGCAGATGGAGCGAATTTATCGAGGTTCAAATAATGGAAGTTGAAAGATAAAAATATAGAATTTCAAACATTCTATTAGAGGGTTGAGAGTGAGGTTTTTGTACCTTACAGCTATTTTCAGGTAAATAAACCATGCGGTAGGGGCACAGCATTGCTCAGTGGTGTAAACTTAAGCCAAAACCCTTTTAAAATCTCGTTTTCAGCCTCTGGCTGGAAATGTTACTCTTGGCGGCTCTGCCGCGAGTTGGGAGGCGGAGCCTCAATGAGGGGCATTCCCAGTCTCAGACTGGGAACGAGATAAAGAGGAGAAAAAGCCCTGCTTTTTAAGGGGGTTGAGGGATCTTCGAGAGACAAATTATGTTAACCGAAGCGTATTGGGTATTAACTACCTATTCCTGACTTTTATTTAAGCAAGTCAAAATAGAGACTTATATCTGTATAAGTCTCTATTCGGCTTCCATGTTGATGCTAACTGAAAGCTTCAGTTATTCTTTTATGGCTTTTTTACAGCATCAATTTTTGCTTCTACCTTCACCGTCTTCACACCTTGGACTTCTTTAGCCAAGGTTTCAGCTTTCTTAAGTTCTTCAACCGAAGCAGCTGTACCTTTGAGGATAATTTCACTCTGTTTGTTTTCAACTTGTAACTTGTTACCTGGTAAGCCTTGATTCAACTTGGCGCTAACTTCAGTTTTTAAGTCGCTCTTAGCTTTTGTTGCTGCCATTTTTTCAGCATCGGTTTTAACTTTAGTACCTGTACTAGCTGCTAAAGGAGTAGTTTGTGTTTCTGGCACTTTGGCAGTTTGATTTGTGTTTGAAGCTGGTTTTACTGGTGCTTGAGCGGCTTCATTAGTTGTGCTAGGAGTTTCGGAACCAGTTTTAGGAGCCTCTTGGCAGCCAAAAGTACCAACTACCAAAATGCTACTAACTACTAATAGAATTAGTTTTTTCATTATTTATCTCCGAATTGAGTAATTGAAGCGGTTAATTGAGATGTGTGTCATGGTGAGGAGCAAATTTAAAAAAACAATTAAAAGTGAAGTAGCAAAAGTACTTAAGCAATAGCTCAGGTTACTGAAAATTGAAATTTGGGCGATTTCTTGAAGCTAAGATTTTGCACCCGGTTTTGAGAAATCTCAATTCAATTTTTCTGACGGCTGCTAACCAGGATGGCTTTACACGCAGTCTGTGGCTCTCGATGAATTTAATGTAGATGCACAGTAGCTCTTTTGATGGTAGACTATGCCACTCCACAGTAGTGACTCGATGTTATCAGATTTGAGTCAATTTGGCGATGTCTATGACGAATTTAAAACTTCAGCCTTTTTGCAATCTTATGCCAGCAAACTTACCAACAAAATGTTACTTTATAAAACTATGGCTTACTTACAATGCCTTAAATATCAGGAAATATTAGTCAATGCCCTACCTTACTTCGGCTAGCGAAATTCGTGCCATTGTTGCTGAATATACAAACGCTAAAACATTGTGGATAGATACAGAAGTCGCTGACTACAAAAGTCGTAATCCCCGATTATCGCTGATTCAGGTATTAGATGATCCTCAAGATATGAGTGGCGATCGCGTCTATCTTTTAGATGTATTAGACCAACCTAATATTATAGCTGAATTTATTGATAAAATTATAATAAATTCTGCCATTGAAAAAGTTTTTCACAACGCGAGTTACGATCTAAAATTTCTCGGTAGCAAGAAAGCCAAAAATATTACTTGCACTTTGGATATGGCCAAAAAAATTCCCTACTATCTTTTGCCATTACCCAACTACCAACTCCAGACCATAGCTACAGCACTTTGTAGCTTTAATAATATCGATAAACAAGAACAAAAAAGCGATTGGGCAAAACGCCCTCTGACTGAAGAACAAATAGAGTATGCTTACCTAGACTGCATTTATCTTGCTCAAATTCACCTAAACTTGTTAGACTTACAAGCCCAAGCCAGCCCCGAAGCTGCAACAGAAGACTTAAGTTCGCTAAGTGCTAGATACTCGCAAGTTGAGCAGCAGTGGAAGTTGTTGAATTCAGAATTTGAGCATTTGCAAGAACGTATAAAAAAAGCTATGCAGGCTCAGAATATATCAGAAACTTATGATTATAAACTGACTAGTTATGAACGAACTACAATCAAAGCTGCATTTACAGAATTGGCAAAGCTAGCCCAAACTCAAGGTATTAATTTAGATTTTCCAGTCACGCTAACTCAGAAACTCCAAAAAGATTTAGGGCAAAATCTAGAACAACTATCTGTAGATATTGATAAAAATACCTCTTGGCGGCTAATTCCCAAAACTCAAGAGAGTGAAGCTGAGGATGAGTAAATTGTTCATCAGGCTACAAATGTCTGAATTTATAGAGTGATTGTGAAGAAAAATATTGAAATTTAATAATTATTTCCTCCTACCTTCTCTGAGAAATCTATAAAATATTAGAGAAATTTGTCAATTAACTTGAAAGGACGATCAAAAGTTAGAATAGTTATTGAGTTAAAGAATTAAAATCTAGATTTTGGTACTAATTCCATTCAGGTATTATGGCAGTTTATATTAACTTATGAGACGGCGTTTATTTGGGCAAAAGCGAACAAGGGTAAATACTTTATTTACCATAGCTATTTTTACTACATTAACAGCAACTAGCAGTATTTCTTGTAGTAAGAATGACAATGTATTAGTAACAGAAATAGGAGTTAGTCAACCTAGCCGTGGTTCAGCTACAACTTCCATTGGTGGGGAATTTTATCTTCAGGGAAAGAATCAGCATTTAAACGGCGACTTGCAAGCTGCGATCGCTTCTTACGGTAAGGCAATTAGTCAAAATTCTCAGTATGGCGCTGCCTACAACGCGCGAGGATTAGCCTACTTTGATTTGGGAGACAAGGAAAAAGCGATCGCAGATTACAATCAAGCACTCCGCATCAACCCTAACGACGCCGAAGCCCACAATAACTTGGGGAATGCCCGCGCCTCACTGGGAAACAACAGAGAAGCAGTTAAAGATTACAGTGAAGCGATTCGCCTAAATCCCAACTATGCCGAAGCCTACAATAACCGAGGAAATGCTCGCGCCACCAATGGAGACAAAAAAGGGGCAATAGACGATTTTGACCAAGCGATTCTCCTCAACCCCAAATATGCGATCGCCTATAATAACCGAGGAAATACCCGTGCTGCGAATGGAGATCCCAAGGGTGCGATCGCAGATTACAATCAAGCCATTCGCCTCAATCGTAACTTTGCCCCTGCTTACAATAACCGAGGAAATGCCCGCGCCATCAATGGAGACAAACAGGGGGCGCTCAGGGACTTACAACAAGCAGCAAGTATTTTTCAAAGTCAAGGTAACAACGACTTATACCAACAAGTGATGAATAACATCAAGGAACTTGGACAGTAACAGAGGGGCAGGGAGCAGGGGAGCAGAGGGGCAGGGAGCAGGGGAGCAGGGGAGCAGGGGAGATGAGGGGATAAGGAGACAAGGGGGAATTATTGAACAAATCTCTACCTTGTCTCTTCTTGATGCCCAATGACAAATGACAAATGACAAAATCACATCCCAGAACCAATGTGAATGCGATGCTCAACTTCCGCAAATTTTTCCTGTGCCAGCTGTTCAGTACTCAATAGTGAAACGACAATCGCCACAATAAACGCCAGTGGGATACTGATTAATCCAGGATTTTTTAGGGGAAAGGGTGCAGAAGCGTGCTTGAGAATCGTTATTTGAATAGTAGGTGACAAATAAATCAGCACTAAAGAGGAGACAGTTCCTACTAACATACTTGCAACTGCACCATTGGTTGTGAAGCGTCGCCAAAGCATGGATAAGAGTAACGCTGGGAAGTTTGCACTAGCAGCGATCGCAAATGCTAAACCTACCATATAAGCCACGTTTTGCCCTTTAAACAAGATGCCCAAGAATATCGCCACTAACCCCAAAAGCATTGTTGCACCGCGAGCCACCTTTAATTGTTCTGACTCGTCGGCATGACCAGAGCGCACTACATTCACCCACAAATCATGAGACAGTGCAGCCGCACCTGAAAGTGTCAACCCAGCGACAACTGCTAAAATAGTTGCAAAGGAAACAGCAGCAATAAAACCTAAGAAAGCATCACCACCGAGAAATTCTGCCAACATCGGTGCAGCCATATTACCACCAGTACCAATTTGCTTGATGGCATCTTGACCTACTAGCACCATCGCTCCAAAACCCAGAATAAAGGTAAGGAGATAAAAAACGCCAATAATAGCTGTAGCGTAAGTAACAGAGAGCCGCGCTGCTTTGGCATCCGGTACTGTGTAGAAACGCATCAGAATGTGGGGTAATCCAGCAGTGCCGAACATCAATGACATCCCCAAGGAGATAGCATCAAAAGGATCGGAAACCAGTTTGCCTGGAGCTAATACACCTGTATACTTTTGGGATGCAGCAGCGAAAAGAGCGATCGGGTTAAAGCCAAATCGTGCCAGTACCAAGATAGCTAGTAAGATAGTTCCGCCAAGCAACAAAATTGCTTTGATAATTTGTACCCAGGTGGTGGCAATCATCCCGCCAAAAATCACATAAGCCATCATCACACAACCGACAATGACCACAGCTAATTCATAATCAAAGCCAAACAGTAGTTTGATTAGCTCCCCAGCACCTACCATCTGGGCAATTAAATAAAAGCTAATTACTACCAGCGTTCCAATTGCAGAGGCAATACGTACAGGTTTTTGCTGTAAGCGAAAAGCCACTACATCAGCAAAAGTGTATTTACCTAAGTTACGTAATGGTTCGGCAATTAGGAACATGACAATCGGCCAGCCCACCAAGAAGCCGATAGAATAAATTAAGCCATCAAAGCCGTTGAGTGCCACCAGCCCAGCGATACCTAAAAAGCTGGCTGCACTCATAAAGTCTCCTGCTAGGGCCAGCCCATTTTGGAAACCGCTGATTTTACCACCAGCTGTATAGAACTGTGCCGTATTTTTGGTGAGCTTTGCTGCCCAATAAGTAATGCCTAAAGAACTTACAACAAACAGAAAAAAGAAAGCGATCGCCAACGGGTTAAACTTACCAAGACTGGTAATATCCGCCGCCAGTGGCAGATTGAACCACACACTATTCATGCTTTTTTTGGTTTAGTATTTTTGAATTTGGGACTAGAAATTGCTTATAGCTAATTGCCTTACTCAGCACTCAGCACTTTTTTACTTGCGTGTCAGCCTTGCAATTTGGTCGTCATAACTACTATTTGCCCAACGCACATAGATAAAAATTAATACCCATGCTGAGACAATTACCAGCGCCCCTAGTAAAATTCCCAGGCTGAGGCCAGGAACTACTAATGACCCCAGCAGGGGTTTATTGAACGCGATTAATAGGATAAAGCCAAAGTAAATAAACATCATGGCTCCAGTCAGAATCAAGGATACCCGCCAACGTTCAGCGGCGAGTGCCTGGAGAGCCTTTGTGCGATCGTTCATGTCTTCCTTTAGGTTGAGAAGATTAGGTCAGATTGTCTCATTGAAGCTGATTTCTGCGTAATTTTCTTAAAGATTATTAGTAAATATATTGCTATATCAGGTAATAAAATTAACTTTGCAAAGTGATATACCCAAATAACAAGACAATAGCGACTCTGTTTTGAGTCAAGAAATATAAAACTATAGATGCAGTTAGACACAAATAAAGCTCATCGATTTGTGATTTTGCACATTTAAGTATTTTATTATACATTAAAGTTGATTTATTAGCTAACAAATTAACTTTTTAGATACTAAAAAATAAAATAAATACGTAGTTATTCCCAGGTTTTAAAATCCTTCAAGTGTTATGAACTACTTTTTTTAAGCTATAAAATCAACTGAGATTAATAAAAGTAGTAAATTTTAATTTATAAAATATACCAAAAATTACAGTAGTGACTTAAGTAAGTAATTTGATAAAATTTATACTATTATTTTGTCTTTACACAGATAGGGCATTACCAAAATTTAGTACGTATGTTTATCGAAACATTAATCACAAACCCGATTCATTTTTTCAGAATCGTTGTAATTGTTATATTCTCCATCACTTTGCATGAACTTGCTCACGGCTGGGCTGCGATGAGTCAGGGAGATAATACTCCACAACAGACTGGTCATCTGACACTGAATCCTGTAGTTCACATGGGTAAGGAATCAATCATCTTTCTCTGTCTCATGGGTATAGCTTGGGGACAAATGCCCGTCAACCCATCTAAGTTTCGCTCTGGGAAGCTAGGCAATATTTTGGTATCAGCAGCAGGCCCATTATCGAATCTAGCTTTAGGCATTCTATTTATTGTGATGCTTAAAATTCTTGCTAATTTGAGTCTTTCAGGACTATTCAGTGCTGAATTTCTTTACCTAGCAGCTCGGATAAACTTGACGTTGTTTCTGTTTAATCTGCTACCAATTCCACCACTTGACGGCTTTCATGTCTTCAGTGAGATTTTTCCTCAGCTAAAGCCACTGGAATATACCCAATTCGGACTTTTTGCCATGATGGTTCTATTTATAGTTCCGGGTTTTGGGATCGGACTTGGTAGGATTGCTGATTTATTTATCCAGTCAGGATTGGGGATGTAAACAGCAAATATTTAGACAAAGGCAAAGGAAAATTTAAATGAAAATCAAGCAAAAAGTTGTGGTTGCTGCTACTAGTATTGCCTTGAGTATTGCTGCTGCGCTTCTACCATCTGGAGAATCAATAGCGAGTACATTATCTCTAGGTCAATATAGTAATCAATGGCATTCTGGAAATAATCATTTAGTCAAATATCCTCACGAAATAAGTCCACAATTAATGGTTGTGCAACCAGGGATATTTAACTCCGTGTTAGGAAATTTTGTAATTGAAAAAGGTAATTTTATGACCTGTTTGGATCGGGAGCGATCGCCATTTACCTCTTCCATTGAATTATTAATGAGATTATTAATTATTGGAAGTTTTGGCTCTGTGGGAATTGCAGGTTATTCTTCCTTCGTAGAGCGCTATTTTCAAATCATTAATAAAGATTTAAAAATTATTTACTACAGAATTATTTTGTTATTGTCTTTACAGATTATAGGTAGTGTTATTGTTTTGATGTCTTCACCCACAAGTTCAATTTCTTCTGTAATTAGTCCAAGCTCTACCTGTATTTTAGAGAATCCCTAATAAATGGTGCTTATATTTACAGTCTTTTAAAAGAATACTGAAAAATATTGGATAGTGATTACTTCAGTAATCCTAACATTGAAGTTAGTGGATATGCTTAGTTACCTTAAAGACACAACTTGAGTGGCAAGATTACTGTGTTTGATCTGGAAGACTTTTTTAACCTTTCATCTGATCTATTTTGTATCATCGGACAAGATGGTTTTTACCAACAAGTTAATCCAGCATGGGAACAAGTATTGGGATGGAAACCGGAAAACTTAATCGGGCATTTGTGGCTGGGATTAGTGCATCCAGATGATATCACAATCAGTCACTTGCCAACGGAACCACAGCAACAGTTGCAGTGGGACAGCCGTTATCTTCATAAAGATGGTAGTTATCGGTGGTTGTGTTGGAGTTTATCAACTTCTCAAAAGGGACTAATTTATGCAGTAGGTAAAGACATTAGTCAACAACTGCGGCGAATAGAAGCGCTGCAAACCGAACGGGAAAGCCTTTATAACCTACTCAATCAGTTACCAGCTTTTCTCTATCTGCAACCAAAGGATTACGGGGTGGGATTTTATAACCAACGCTTCCGTGAGGTATTTGGAGATCCTACAGGGAAACGTTGTTACGAAGCGATCGCCGGATTAAAACAACCTTGTCCTGAATGTCCTACCTTTCGTGTTTTTGACAGTAACGCTCCGCAACTCTGGGAATGGGTGGATAGTAAAACAGATCGGGTATATCAGATTTACGATTATCCATTCAAGGATATGAATGGTGAGCCGATGGTTGTGGAAATGGGTTTAGATATTACTGCTGTCAAAAAAGCCGAGTCTGCTTTGCGACAAAGGGAGCAGGAATTAACTCAAAAAAATCAACAACTTCAAGAAACCCTTGAACAATTACAAAAGACCCAAGCACAACTAATTCAAACAGAGAAAATGTCTTCTTTGGGACAATTGGTTGCAGGTATAGCTCACGAAATTAATAATCCGATTAGCTTTATCAATGGCAATATCACTCATGCTAAAGAATACATTCAACAAGTGTTAGAAATACTGCAACTTTACCAAAAAGAATATCCTCATCCAACACCAGTGATTCAGGAAGAAATAGAAGCGATCGAGTTAGATTTTCTGATTAAAGACCTACAAAAATTAATAAATTCTATGCAAATCGGCAGCGATCGCATTCGCAACATTGTACTGTCGTTACGGAATTTCTCACGACTGGATGAAGCAGAAATGAAAGCAGTGGATGTTCATAGCGGTATTGATAGTACGCTAATGATTCTACAAAACCGCCTCAAAGGCAAGCCTGACAGTTGCGAAATCAAAATTATTAAAAAGTATAGTCAACTCCCTCTAATAGAGTGTTACGCCGGTCAACTTAACCAGGTGTTTATGAATATTATTACTAACGCGATTGATGCTTTGGAAGAGTTATATGTCAATAACCAGGAGTCAAGTTGTAATCTACAAATCACTATTCGCACTGAGTTACTCAACTCAGATTGGGTTGCTATTGAGATTGCTGACAATGGAGTAGGAATGTCGCAAGAAATTCAACAACGTCTATTCGATCCCTTCTTTACAACTAAAGTAGTAGGTAAGGGAACTGGTTTAGGGATGTCAATTAGTTATCAAATTGTCACAGAAAAACATCAGGGTCAACTGCGATGTATTTCATCTCTAGGAGAAGGAGCAACATTTATAATTGAGATTCCTATTCGACAAAATAAATCCATACAGCCAAATTTGCTGCTTGACAATAAAGAAGTGTAAAAATACTAAAAATCTTTAATATTTTGGGATTTTCTATGAAGTTTTTCCAGCAGTTATCAATTAGATTCATAATACATATTTGTAGTGACACAACTATTTGTGCCACTACTGTGTAATCAGCAAAAATTCTAATTGCTATATAATCTAATTAGCTGTACTGGCAGAAACAACTTTACTGTAATATTCTGTTTTGGTATAGATACTGATAATACTATCAGCAACTGCAAAAAAACTGCCTTCTTGCTCATTTTTAGAGAATTGCAAATTTGGGTATTTCGCAGCAGCTTCATCAGCAGTTATGGCTTTGGCTTTCATTTTATCTGGCAATAGTCCAGTACAACCAATGTAAAATACTAAGGGAGATATTTTATCTTGGTAGATATTTTCTGCATATTGTTCTAACTTTTTATTTGCCACTGTTAAAGCTGCAACCATTTCTTCTTTGCCGATCTGCGTACCAGTTTGTTTATCCTCTAATAACTGCGCTAAACTATCAGCACCAACTTTCTTAAGAATACCTTCAACAATGCCATTTTGCTCAAGCCCAAGAAAATCATCAAAAATTGGTTTCATCAATTCGTCAGCTTTTGTAATCTTGGTACGTGATGATAATAACCTGTGCCTAACAGCGAGATTTTCATTAAATACCATCTCAAAACTCGGATTCATAATAATTTCTCCGGTTTCTTTGTCATAAAGGCGATACATTCTATTGAGAAACTTGTTAGCAGAAGGGAACTTACTCAGATTCAGAATATCTTGACTGCCAATATCGATTTTATAGCTCAATTTTGAGTCAATAGTACCATCGACTAAAGCTTGGTTGATATCAGTATGTTCGTTGGTTGTAGGAAAATTGATGTAAGTATTCTTAGACAGATAGTGCTTTTTAAACTCATCTAACTGCGTTTCGATAAATACATCTGACTCATTTTTCAAGTGAGCGCACATAATACTATTCAGTACTTTAATTTCTGCGAGTTCATTGAATAGTCCATCAATACTGCTGTAACTACTATTAGCAGCTACAAGTGGCAAATTATCTAACTGAATCGTATATTCTGCCCAAAAGTCAAATTCTTCTGCGTCTAGTATGCCTTTTTGTTTGAGTAAATCAAAGACTTTTTTACTGCTAATTTTGACTTGTAATGACTTTACGTTTATTTTACCGTCACTTACAATCGTGTAATTATTAAAAGCGTTGAGGTCATTTACTAACAAGCCTGCTACTTCAATAGTAGGAGTTTGGTCTTCAAATTTTGCAAGTTTAACTCTACGCTTGATAAGCATATTGATAGTAGCAGCGTTGCGGCTAAACTGAAACTCGCCCATGTCAACGTACTCAGCATTATCTATATATTCTGTTGTTAACCAAGGTTGTAACAGTTCTCCATTTTCATTTCTAATGCCTCTAATACGTTTAATACCTGTTCTTTGATAATGCTCTTGTAAATGCTTGATATTGATGATAATGTTATTGCAGTATTGTCCAAAAATTTGGATTAATTCTACTAGAGAAATTTTATTGTCGCTCATATTGTCACCTTGCGAATAAGGTCAATAATCTTTTATAACAACGGTTATTGAAGTTTATTAATATTCCAAAATAAACTGTTCTTACCGTGTGAAATTTAATGGTAAGTTTGTGGATGATTGAGGGTTTAAGTTTAAACGCAGAGGGGAGGCATCGCGTTGCGGGGGTTCCCACGGCAGTCACTCATGGGGGAAACCCCCAAGACCTCGCTGCCTCCCCGTTGTAGCGACTGCCGTCGCGCAGAGTATAGTGCAGAGGAACGCAAAGTAAGTTTTGAGTCTATTCGCTAGGAATTTAGGCAACGCGAAGAACAGCCTTGCCTTTAATTATAGTACAATTGTATCATAAAAAGGACAAGCTGTGTAGGCGTAGCCGCTGGTAGATATTGCTTTGTTTTGAGTCTAGATTTAGGCTCCGGGTTTGAAATAATCGAAGAGGCGATCGCCTGAATCTGCACGAATCAATGCTACAACTACATCTGGTAAGGCAGCTAAACTGGGGTAAACTAAGTAACGCGGTTCCCAACGGGGACGGAACTTGTCTTTGTAGGCGTGCAGTCCCTTGAAGTTGTAGAAACGATTCAAATGCTCGTAAAGATAGCGCAATACTTTCTCCAAGCGGCGCGATTCTGGGTTGTCTCCAACTCCAGCAAGTGCAGAAAGACCGAAATTAAAGCTATCGTAGCCATTCTCTTTAAAATGCTGGAGCAGGGAAATAAATAGAAAGTCCATTGTGCCATTTTCAAGAGATGAGCGATGTCGCATCATGTCAATAGTCGCTTCGTTGAGTTGGTACTCGCGGATAATGTTGGCAAAGGCGCTGATGTTACCTTCAGGATTATGCACCACAGCAATCTCGCACTCTCGCAGGTAAGCTTCGTCAAACCAACCCAAAGAAAATTGTTTTTCTGAACCTTGTACCATTTTCAACCATTCATCACTCACAGATTTGAGCCGATGCAATAAATCATTGGCGATGGGTGGTTGGTAAAAGTCGATTTGGTATCCTAGCTTAGTTAAACGACTGATTGATGGTCTAAAGTTTTTACCGGCTTTACCTTGTAAGGTAAAACTTTTTAAGTCAACGATCGCTTCCTCTCCAATCTTAAGTACTTTAAACCCCAATGACTTGTAAAGTTCAACATCATCGGGCATAGTTTGGTAAAAGCCAGGATACCAGTCATTACGCTGACAAAACTGTTGGAAAGCAATAATTGTCTCTTTGCGGTCTTCAATGGGGCCGATGGGATCTCCTAAGGCGATCGCGCCCCGTCCTTTGGGAACATAAGCAATTACACTATTACCCGAAGGACTGAAATAATAACTTTTATCATTTAAGAGTGTAAGCGCTGCTAAAGAAGAACATCCATATTGCTCGACAATTTCTTTAACTCTTCTTCGCTCATTTGTAGTTGTTAGATTTCGCCAAAACACAGGTTGCAACAGCATTACCATTGCATAAGTAATAGTACCTGCGGCAATAATATAGATAGAATTAGCAAAAAATTCTCCAAATCGACTCTTTGGTTGCAGTCCCCAATTATCCTCGGTGAAGAACATCGCCAAAGTCTGAACTATCGCTTCCCGCCAATTAAAATTCTCTGAAAATTTGCCGTCTAACAAGTAAAATCCGATAGTTCCGTATGCCAGAGTAAATAATAAAGCGCCTATCAGCACTCTGACTCCCCGTGCAATCGAAGGACGGTCTGATTGCGCCGTGAAATAATGGCGCATCAAGATTAATTGCACTAGCAAAACTCCAGAGAGTAGACTTTCTTCATAGTCCAGTCCCTTCAGCAAATGGCTGAAAATGGAAATTATTAGTAAACCAATGGTAAGTAACCAGGCTATTCTTTTACGGCGTAATAAATTAGTAGCAAGTGTTAATAAAATAAACCCAGTCAATGCTGCAAATATATGACCGCTGGCACGAATTTCAAATGGTAAAAATTCATTTAACCAGTGAGTCCGACCATATAGGTTAGGTGTCACTGCTGATAATAAATTTACTACTCCGACTAAACCTGTTAGGAAAGCTGCACTCCAAAGTCCAATCTGAGTTTTTAAATTATTTGTCATTTGTCATTAGTCATTGGTCACTTGTACTGAGCGAAGCCGAAGTATTGGTCATTGGTCATTGGTCATTTGTCATTTGTTATGGCGTTAAAACTCTTAACTCTTAACTCCTAATTGTTTAAACTGTTCTCCAACATAGGAGAGTGAATCTTTAAGATGTTTGTGGAAGTAGTTCCAGCCTACATTAGCACCAGACAAACCATGACCGCCAGGAAATGCATAAAATACGTGAGCAATGCCTAATTTATTTAAGGTTTCGTTAAAGGCTTTGGTAGAGGCTAACAAATTAGGATCGTTCACACCCGCATCTAGGTAAACACGCAATCGCTTCCTATCTTTAACTGGTAGCTGTTGCACAATTTGTTGAGGACTATTTTGTGAACCGCTGTCATCAGTAAAGTAACCGCTATGGCTAAACAAAATCTGAAAGTTGTTGAGATAGCGTAATCCAATATTAAATGCACCCCATCCTCCAGAAGATAAACCTCCTAGTGCCCAAAATTGGGGTTCTTCCAAAGTGCGGTAGCGCGACTTGACAACTTGTACTAATTCTGAACCAATCAAAGTCCCCATTTTGCCATTCGGCCCATCAAAATAATCGGGGTCGTATAAAGGACTAGAACCGCGATTATCATTACCATCAGGTGTAATCACAATCGATGGCGGTAATTTTCCACTTTGATAAAGTTCATGCAATACATCTAAAAGTGCGTATTTATCAGCATAAGCACGAGCGTCATCATGACCACCGTGTAGTAAGAATATCACAGGGTAGCGCTTTTGGGGATTTTTGCTATAACTAGGGGGCAAAATCACGCCGTAGTTACGGACTGCACCCATCGCTTGGGAGTTGAAGGTTGCTAATTGAAACTTTAGCCCAGTATTTGCCTCTTTTTTGGGTGGGTCTAGTTGTGGCGCACCTAAGATGAATACATAATAATAACCAACGCTAGTGAGGAGTGCGATCGCTCCTACTAAGCCAATTAAAAATTTAGAAATCTTCATATTTTTTATATTCTTTTAACTTAAAAAAATTACCTCCATTAGAACTTACTATAATGAACATTTTCAAAATAGCAGTATAATTTTGAAAATGTGGTTTTCAAGTATTAAATGGTTGGTAAAATAGTATTATTTATTATACTAGTAATCTCTCAAGTTGAAATTGATGGGGAAGCAAGTTCGTAGTAAGGACTTTAGTCCTTAATTTTCCAAGCACTAAAGTGCTTACTACAAACTTTTCATTACTAGCTTAGACCTTGTACTATGGATTTTCAATTATTTTGAGCATTTTTTTATGATTAATACTTAAAGTTTTATCAGCCATATTTGCTGTTTCTGAAGCTCGAAACTGTTCGCCGACAAATGTCAATGAATCTGCTAAATGCTTCCGCCAGTATTGCCAAGTGTGACTGCCAGGAAACTGACGAAATGAATTATAAATTTTAAGTTGATTTAGTACTTTACTAAATTGCTCGGCTTCCTTGAGTTCATCAATATCTGATGTACCCGAATCCAGGTAGATTTTTAATTTTTTTTGAGCTTGTATAGGAATGGTTTTGATATAAAATATTGGGCTATTCGCCGGGCCACTTTTATCTTGAAAATAACCACTATGACTAAATAAAATCGAGAAACGATCCAGGTTGTGTAATCCGACATTTATTGCTCCCCAACCACCAGAAGATAAACCACCTATCGCCCAAAAATCTGGATTATTTATTGTCCGATAACGGCTTTGCACAACTTTTACTAACTCATCGCCCACGGCTGTAGAGACTTTACCATTAGGGCCATCGATATATTCGGGATCTCGGTACGGACTAGAGCCACGTTTGTCGTTACCATCTGGTGTAATGATGATGCTGGGTGGCAACTTACCTGTAGTATAAAGTTGTTCTACAGTCTTGAGAGCTTGTCCCTTATTCTGAATAAACCAATCACTGGGATTACCATGTCCACCGTGGAGGAGAAAGATTACAGGATACCTTTGTTTTGGGTTTTGCTCATAGCCAGGAGGTAAAGAAACGCCATAAGTGCGACTTGCACCCATTGCTTGACTATCGTAGGTTTCAATTTTATAGGTTAGGGGAGTTTCTGAGTTGCTAGTATTGCGCTGGGTTGGAACAACGGAAGGCGTTGTTTGTAAATTCTGCTGTTGCGGTGGTTTTGCAACGACACTTTGGTAAAAATTACAGCTAACTAGAGTTAATACTGAAAATAGCAAGAGAGTTTTAGATTGTTTGTAGTTCATCTTTGAAGGGAATTGAGCATGGGGTAGTCGTTGCTTGTTTTCAAAATCTTATGCAAGTGATATGTCAACGCTGTGTCAACAGAATGGAAACTTTACGACTGGTTGTAAATTAAAAGTCAAGGTTAGGATAAGTTTCTTCACTATGCTTAAAAAGCTGCAACTGAATTTCAGTTCTTTGTTTGGCTTGTTGCTGCTGGTACTTTCTCTGTGGGCGATCGCTAACGAATTACGTGAGTATAATTATCGTGATATCCTCAACTCTTTAGCTGCTATTCCCAAAAGTCGCGTAAGTTGGGCAATTTGGCTGACAGCTTTGGGTTATCTAGTGATGATTGGATACGATATCTTAGGTTTTAACTACATTAATCGTTCTTTAAGTTGGAATAAGATAGCTTTCACTAACTTTATTAGCTCTGCATTTAGTAATACTATCGGTTTTGCTTTGCTGACTGGCAGTGCTATCCGTTATCGATTTTATGCTAGTTGGGGAGTGTCAGCAGTAGCGATCGCTCAAGTAATTGCTTTCGCCAATTTTACTTTTTGGTTGGGAATGTTTGCTGTTGCAGGTTTATTGTTCGTCATCAACCCCCTGAAGATTCCCACTCAATTACATTTACCTTTTGCTACTGTACGTCCCATTGGCGTAATTTTTCTGCTATTAGTTGCGGCTTATTTACTAGGAAGTATTTTTATAAAACAACCATTAATAATTCGTGGACATGAATTCCGATTTCCTTCTTTGAAAATATCTCTGGCTCAAATAGCAATTTCTAGTTTTGACTGGATTCTTGCGGCAGCAGTTCTTTATGCTTTACTTCCTAGTAATATATCTTTGTCATATTTAGACTTTTTGGGAATTTATCTACTAGCGATGTTTGCAGGTGTGGTTAGTAATGTTCCCGGTGGTTTGGGAGTATTTGAAACTATAATTTTGCTGATTCTCTCTTCAAAAGTTTCGGCGGCGGCAGTTTTGGGTTCAATGTTAGCTTATCGGGGAGTCTACTATTTCTTACCTTTGCTAGTAGCAGCAGGTTTGCTCGGAATTTATGAAATTAGATTTGGAAAAGGGAATTAAAAAATAAACCTCTTGCATGAATCAAAAGCCCTCATCCCCCAATTCCTTCTCCCAAGCTTGGGAGAGGGATTTAGGGTGAGGGGTATTTATGTCAAATTCGTAAAATCAGTAACTACCGTTATTTTTAAATGCGGAATCCTGCGGTGCTATCTTCATATTCAACGGCAGAAATTCCTAATTTTTGCTGAGGCGATCGCTAAACAAATCCCACAAAAATAGTAACAGTTAGTTGCAAATTTTGAAGTAGATTTCCAGAAATCATCAAAATTTGGTTTTACTATTTAAGGATAGAAATAATCATGAAAAATAAAGTATTGTTTGGTGCCATCTTTATGGCAACTTGGGTAGGAACATTAATACCAAGCGCTTTTGCTGCCTCACCCTGTTCTGTAGGACAAAAGGCTGAGGTTCTTTGGAAGGAAACATGGTATTCGGCAACGGTACTTCAGGTTAATGATGACAAGTGCTATATTACCTACGATGGTTATGATAGTTCTTGGGATGAATGGGTTGGCACTGCACGCTTTCGGGCATCATTTCAAGCTGGCGATGCAGTGAGAATTTTGTGGAAGGGTAAATGGTATCCAGGGCAGGTTTTAGAAGTTAGCAACGATCTTTATAAAATTACTTATGATGGCTATGATAGTTCTTGGGATGAGTGGGTTGAACCTGCAAGAGTAAGCAGATAGAGAATATTTCATTTTTATAAGTTGAGAGGGGCGATTTCACCTGTTGAAGTCGTCCCTTAAAATTTAAAAGGGTGATTATAAACCGCAGCCACTCACCCCTAAAAGATTGGTTTGGCGTTGCTTTCCCGCCCTGAAATAAATTTCGGGCTAATAGCTCAAGTCCGTTGAAACGGACTGAAATCAGAGTAATCAGAAATGATGGGTTAGACCTTTTATTAATTCGCCAACAGTCTCATTTCCTTCGCCCTAGCTCTGTTAAACTGAGAATCATAAGTGAAATCTCGTATACTTTGGCAAACTTATGGAGCCAGTATCACTGACAGCTGCTGCGATCGCAACTTTGGTAATCATCAAAGCCTTTGAAAAAACTGGGGAAATCATCGGCGAAAAGGCTTGGAATGAAGGCGAAAAGTTGTTAGTTTTGCTGAAACGCAAGGAACCTAGCACGGCAAAGGTTATCGAACAGGCTAAAACGCAACCTTTAGATTACGGTCAAGCTTATCTTATTGGGCAGCAAGTAGAGGAAGCGGCAAAGAAAGATCCTGAAATTGCTCAAGCTGTTGAGGCGGTGGCGGATGCTGTTAAATCTCAACCTTCTATTATCCAGAATTTTACGAACACAGTTGATAAAAATTATGGCGGGAATGTCGGGAACGTTTCTAATGACAACCGCAATCAAACGTTTAACTTCTGACTACAGCCGCCCGAACGGGAACGGGTAAAGTTAAATCCCTCTACTGAAATACCGCAAAATTTGCCCCTGAGTGGGGTGGTGGAATTTGTCGGACGTGAAGAAGAATTGCAAAACCTCCACCAACTTTTGCAGGATAATAAACAAGTTGCGATCGCAGCAATAGCCGGTATGGGTGGAGTTGGTAAAACAGAACTCGCTTTACAATATGCCATCCAGCAACGCGAAACATATAACGGTGGGCTTTGCTGGTTGCTAGCAAAAACTGGGGATGTGGGCATTCAAGTTGTGCAGTTTGCCAGAACGCAGCTTGATTTAAACCCACCAGAAGATTTTGATTTACTCGCCCAAGTGCAATACTGTTGGCGGCGTTGGCATGAGGGTGATGTGCTGCTAGTGCTGGATGATGTCAGCGACTACGAGCAAGTTAAGCCTTACTTACAGTCCCTACCTTCTCGGTTTAAAGTGTTGATGACTACGCGCCAGAACTTGGGACGCATCGCGCAGTTATCTTTGGATGTGCTGCAACCAGAGGCGGCGCTGGAGTTGTTGAAGTCTTTACTCAAAGAAACACCAGAACGAATTGAGCGAGAATTAGCTTTAGCAAATCAGTTGTGTGAGTGGCTGGGATATTTACCTTTGGGTGTGGAATTAGTGGGGCGCTATCTGGCACGGAAACAGGATTTATCTTTAGCAGAAATGTTGCGGCGGTTGGAGAACAAGCGACTAGATGAGCGTTCCCTCTCTAAATCTAAGTCTGAAGCCGACATGACAGCACAACGAGGTGTGTTAGCAGCCTTTGAGTTGAGTTGGCAGGAATTAGAAGACGACGATAAACAATTGAGTTGTTTATTAAGTTTATTTGCAGCCGCACCCATACCTTGGAAGTTGGTGGAACAGTGTTTACCAGAAGATGCGGAAGATTTAGAAGAAATTAGAGACGATCGCTTGCTGAATCTGCATTTACTCCAACGCAAAGGTGAGGGAATCTATCAATTACATCCTCTACTGCGGGAGTTTTTTCAATACAAGTGTACAGGTTTAAATAAGAGAGAGGAATTAAAGCGATCGCTTTGTCGGGTAATGGTAGCAGTTGTTAAAGATATTCCTCAAACTCCCACCCTTAAACAAATCACCGATGTCACACCTGCAATACCTCATTTAGCTGAAGTAGCGAAAAATCTCATTCAATATGTCAGTGATGATGATTTAATTTGGGCTTTCACCAGTAATGCTAAATTTTATAGTGGTCAAGGTTTATATAACCAAGCTTTACCTTGGTATGAGCAGTGTTTAGAAGTCACTAAAAAGCGCTTGGGTGAAGAACATCCAGATGTCGCACAAAGTCTCAACAACCTCGCGTTTCTCTACAACTCCCAAGGCAGATACAGCCAAGCCGAACCCCTTTTAATCCGAGCTTTGGCACTTAGGCGCAAGCTGCTGGGTGAAGAACATCCAGATGTCGCACAAAGTCTCAACAACCTCGCGTTTCTCTACAACTCCCAAGGCAGATACAGCCAAGCCGAACCCCTTTTAATCCGAGCTTTGGCACTTAGGCGCAAGCTGCTGGGTGAAGAACATCCAGATGTCGCACAAAGTCTCAACAACCTCGCGTTTCTCTACAACTCCCAAGGCAGATACAGCCAAGCCGAACCCCTTTTAATCCGAGCTTTGGCACTTAGGCGCAAGCTGCTGGGTGAAGAACATCCAGATGTCGCACAAAGTCTCAACAACCTCGCGTTTCTCTACGACTCCCAAGGCAGATACAGTCAAGCCGAACCCCTTTACATCCAAGCTTTGGCACTCTACCGCAAGCTGCTGGGTGAAGAACATCCAGATGTCGCACAAAGTCTTAATAATCTAGCGTTACTCTACAACTCCCAAGGCAAATACAGCCAAGCCGAAACCCTTTTAATCCAAGCTTTGGCACTCAGGCGCAAGCTGCTGGATGAAGAACATCCAGATGTCGCACAAAGTCTCAACAACCTAGCGGGACTCTACAACTCACAAGGCAGATACAGCCAAGCCGAACCCCTTTTCCAACAAGCTTTGGCACTCTACCGCAAGCTGCTGGGTGAAGAACATCCAGATGTCGCACAAAGTCTCAACAATCTGGCAAAACTGTACTACTTACAAGGACGTTATACAGAAGCTGAACCGTTGTATTTGCAAGCTTTGGAGATTTTTGAGCAACGATTAGGGGTAGATCATCCCTCGACTATGAAGTGTTGTGAGAATTTAGCAAATCTTCGCGATCGCCTCCCTCCAAATCCAGAATAAGCTAGTTTTGTGCAAAGCGTACCGCGATCAAACTGAAAAGTGCGTTAGCGAAGCTCACCGAAGGTATCGCTTTAACTCGGACTTTCCTGTTCTGAACTCTGAGGTAGAATGAGGCTCCCCAATCTACGCCAGTTTTAGTTTTTAGCCTTAACCCAAGCGTATTGTTATATAGGCAATCGCCTCACTCGGAAAGTTTCATTACTTACAGAAATAATTGCCCCTAACTCTAAATCTTCCTGACATTCACTTAAAACTTGCGTCAACCGTTCATTAATTGCATCATAATTTTCGTTCCCCAACCTAAACAAAATCACACTGGGTAAACTCTCCCCACTCACGGCTAAAAGTTGGGCAAAATCTAAATCTATAGTTAATAAAATTCTTCCTTCTGCACGGGCTTTAATTAAAATCTCATCATCTGGTAGTCTTTGCAAACCTTCATCGCGCAAATGCACTACATCATAACCAGCACCACGCAACCAAGTTACAGTGCGTAGTGAAATTCCTATATCTGCCAAAAACTTCATTATTACTTGTTAAGCACTTTTGAAGGTATAAACTCGTTCTTGAGTCAACCATGCTGCATAAAGAAGAGATTGACAAATATCTTCTGCTTCTAAATCAGGATATTCTTCTAAAATTTCTTCTGTGGACTTTCCATAAGCTACCAAATTTACCACTAAAGAAACCGGAATTCGCATCCCGCGAATGCAAGCTTGTCCAGCCATAATGCTAGGGTCAAATGTAATTCTCTCCAGACCTAACATAAACGATCGCTCCAAAATCTTTTTTATCGCTCTGAGGTGCAATGATGATATTGTAAAACCTAGCGCTCTATTTTTGATTGTAAACCCATAAGCGATCGCCTCCCCCAAATCCAGAATAAGCTAGTTTTGTGCAAAGCATACCGTAGTAAAACTGAAAAGTGCGTTAGCGTTCGCAAAGCGTCTCGTAGAGAAGCTCACCGTTCGCGTAGCGTCTCGTAGAGAAGGTATCGCCTAGACTAAAATTCATATTGAACTAAGTAAAAATGCCATTCGACTTACTCAAAATGAGCTTTTACTTACTCAAAATAAGCTTTTGCTTTCTCAAAAGCAGCTTTTACTTTCTCATTTTGGTGTTTTCCGCAAGCAAAAGCAGCTTTTACTTATTAAAACCCCAGTTTGCTTTCTCATTTTGGTGTTTTCCGCAAGCAAAAGAAGCTTTGACTTACTCAAAAGCAGCTTTTGCTTTCTCATTTTAGTGTTTTCCGCAAGCAAAAGCAGCTTTTACTTACTCAAACCCCAGTTTGCTTACTCATTTGAGTAATTCACGCATTCATTTTGGTATATCATTGAGCCGAAAGCTGGCGATGCTCTAGAAAAGAAGTGTAAATCTATAAGCGATCGCTATTATGTGGTTGTGAATGATGGAGAGCAAGGTCTCCCTTAACAAAAAATGAGCTACGATCAATCATAGTAATTATCTTCACAAACACAGCAATGTTAATTACAATTTAGGATTACTCAAGTAAATCAAATCCCTTTTCGCTTCTCAATTTTCTGTCAAAAGTCACGGTTAAACTACAACCAGAATGTTGAGCCATTGCCCCAATTAAATAATCAGAAAAATCTGCACTTCCCTGTTTAAATCTTTGTAATGCTTGATAAACTAAAGAGCGATTTTCTAGCTCAAATACCGAACATTGCAGCATTAATTCTATAGTGTTACTAATTTCTTCTCTACTAAATTGATAAGGATTACTTCGTAAAACCCAAACCAATTCACAAAGAACTATATTAGCAACAAAACATTGCTCTCCCCCTTCGATAATTTCAGCAGCTTGCTCCCACTGCTTTTCATCATCTTTTGTCAAGTAGCGCACTAAAATATTTGTATCAAGTCCAATCACTTGAGCCTTCTTTAATTGCAGCTTCCATTTCTTCTAAAGTTGCGCTTTTCATTCCCGGACGGTGTAAAATCCCTGATAAACTTTGGATAGAGATATTCAGGGGAATTAATTTAACTATTCCATTTTCATCAATGACAAAATCAACCTTACTACCTGTATCAAGGTT
Organism: Nostoc sp. DedSLP04; assembly: GCF_034530775.1. Classification (NCBI taxonomy): domain Bacteria; kingdom Bacillati; phylum Cyanobacteriota; class Cyanophyceae; order Nostocales; family Nostocaceae; genus Nostoc; species Nostoc sp. DedSLP04. The sequence continues at coordinate 74,683 of NZ_JAVRCL010000032.1, forward strand.
AAGATAATCCCTAATTTCTTTAGGAATAGTTACTTGCCCTTTAGTGGTGATGGTCGCACTAGCCATTATCCAGGTTCCTTACATAAGTTCCTTACCTGATTATAAAGTCTACTGCGCCTACTAACGCATCGCCACAAATAAATCGGCACAATAAAACACAATAAAACACAATACAACCTTTAAAATATGATAGCCTCGCCCCAACAAAACTATCTTACAGCTGAAGAATACCTCCAAATGGAGGAACAAAGCGATATCAAGCATGAATATATAGACGGCTACATCTATGCAATGCCTGAAGTACTCGATCCACATGTTACCGTTGCTGGAAACCTTGCCGTTCTCCTCCGTAATCATGTGCGCGGCTCTGATTGTCGTGTTTACATCGCTGACATGAAAGCCAGAATTGAATCTTTGAATCGCTTTTATTATCCTGATGTGATGGTTACTTGCGATCCACGCGATCGAGAAACGCCAGGTTATAAAAGATTTCCCTGTTTAATTGTCGAAGTTTTATCTAATTCTACCGAAGCTGTCGATCGGGGCGATAAATTCGCTGATTATCAAACACTCGAAAGTCTGCAAGAATATGTTTTAATTAATACAAAACGTCAGCGAGTTGAGTGTTTTCGACGTAATGAACAAGGGTTATGGGTTTTACAATCTTACACAGCAGAGCATCAATCATTTCGACTCAATAGCGTGGATTTTGAGGAAACAATGGCCACACTCTATGAAGATGTAGTTTTTGAATAATCAATTATTATAAAGTATTCGACGCAATATTTAGTAAAATATATAACTGATAAGCCTTGAAAGCTTCCTTACTAGGCGGAAGCGTTGATGAAAGCAGGCACAATTGATTAAAAAAAGTTATGGCGCTCATAGTTCAGAAATACGGTGGTACATCTGTCGGTTCAGTGGAACGTATTCAAGCTGTTGCACAGCGTGTTTATAAAACTGTTCAAGCTGGAAACTCTATTGTCGTAGTGGTTTCGGCAATGGGCAAAACCACCGATGGACTCGTCAAACTAGCTACTGAAATTTCTCCAAATCCTAATCGCCGGGAAATGGATATGCTGCTTTCTACTGGCGAACAAGTAACCATTGCCTTACTCAGTATGGCTTTGCAGGAACTCGGACAAACCGCAATTTCCATGACTGGCGCTCAGGTAGGAATTGTTACCGAAGCTGAACACAGCCGCGCTCGGATTTTGCATATTGAAACTACTCGCCTAACTCGCCACATAAATGCAGGTAAAGTAGTTGTAGTAGCTGGCTTCCAAGGTATCTCTAGCGTCGGAGAGATGGAAATTACGACTTTGGGGCGCGGTGGTTCCGACACTTCAGCAGTGGCGATCGCAGCCGCATTAAAAGCAAATTTTTGTGAAATTTATACAGATGTACCAGGTATTCTCACTACAGATCCCCGGTTGGTTGCCGAAGCTCAGTTGATGGATGCTATCAGCTGCGATGAAATGTTGGAATTAGCTAGCTTGGGCGCAAAAGTACTGCATCCCCGTGCTGTGGAAATTGCCCGTAACTATGGGGTTCCCCTTGTAGTTAGGTCTAGTTGGACGGATCAACCAGGTACTTGGGTGACATCAGCCAAACCCCAAGGGCGATCGCTAATCAATCTGGAAATTGCCCGTCCTGTAGATCATGTAGAATTTGACACTAACCAAGCAAAGGTCGCTTTGTTGCGCGTACCCGATAAACCAGGTGTGGCAGCTAGGTTATTTGGCGAAATTTCTCGGCAAAAAGTAGATGTAGATTTGATTATTCAGTCAGTTCATGAAGGTAACAGTAATGACATTGCCTTTACTGTCACCACACCAATATTAAAACGGGCAGAAGCAGTAGCAACAGCGATCGCCCCAGCACTGAGGAGTCAATCTAACCCCAAATCTGACGAAGCCGAGGTAATGGTAGAACATAACATTGCCAAAGTCAGCATCGCAGGTGCAGGAATGATTGGCCGTCCTGGTGTAGCTGCAAAGATGTTCGCCACATTAGCTGAAGCAGGCGTGAACATTCAAATGATTTCCACCAGCGAAGTGAAAGTAAGTTGTGTAGTCAATGCAGCAGAATGCGATCGCGCCGTCTTAGCACTTTGCGCCGCTTTTGAGATCGAAGCAGGGAAAGGGGGGACAAGGGGACAAGGGGGACAAGGAGGACAAGGGGGACAAGGAAGAATCATTGAAGAAACTTCTCCCTTATCTCCCCCCTCTCCCTTGTCTCCCTTATCTCCTCCCTCTCCCCCGGTTCGCGGTGTCGCCCTCGATTTGAATCAAGCGCGTCTTGCGATTCGCCAATTGCCAGATCGTCCGGGAATGGCGGCGAAGTTGTTTGGATTATTAGCGCAACATAATATTAGTGTTGATATGATTATCCAATCTCAGCGTTGCCGGGTGATTGATGGTGTTCCCAGACGAGATATTGCTTTTACAGTCTCGCAGATAGACGGGGAAAATGCCAAAAAAATGCTGACTCAAGTAGCGGCAGAGTTAGGATGGGGTGAAGTTGTTTTAGATAGTGCGATCGCTAAAGTAAGTATTGTCGGTGCAGGGATGGTAGGACAACCAGGCGTTGCCGCTAAAATGTTTGAAGCTTTAGCTCAACAACAAATCAATATTCAAATGATTGCCACCTCAGAAATCAAAATTAGTTGTGTTGTGGCACAAGAGCAAGGTGTTAAAGCTTTGCAAGCCATTCATGCAGCCTTTGAACTGGCTGGTAGCGAGAAATTTGTCGTGCCAGCGTAAAATCTGAATCAATGAGCTTTCACCCTAAATCCCTCTCCCAAGCTTAGGCTACCGTGTTTACACAAGTCAAATTACCCCCCTTAATCCCCCCTTGTAAAGGGGGGAAATAAGAAATCTAGTTCCCTCCCCTTTATAAGGGGAGGGTTAGGGTGGGGTAAAACCTTGGGTTTTTCAGCTATTTCAGACTTGTGTATACACCTTAGCTCCCAAGCTTGAGAGAGGGACTTTGCAATATACACGCGGTAGCAGCCCGCGCATCGCTCTCATTTGAAGTTACTTAATAAATAAATATTTATATTTTAAAATCAGTAGTAATAACACTTAAGCTATAATCGAACAATTTATCAGACTATAATTTTATATTGATGAATAGTCATTTACTAGATGAACATTATCAAATACTAAAAGTTCTCAATGATGGGGAAAAAGAGAAAACCTATCTAGTTGAAGATGTTAATCTTAATGGTGAAGAATTTATAGTAAAGCAGTTATCTCTTCCTAATAGCAATCCTCAAGCTTTAACAATCCTACGCCGCTTGTTTGCCAGCAAGGCAGAAACTTTAGAAAAACTCGGACAAGAACACGATAAAATTCAAAAGCTCATTGCTTCTTTTGAAGAAAATGAAGAATTTTATCTAGTCCAAGAATTCATACCTGGTAATCCTTTAACTGACGAAATTATCCAGGGACAACTTATAAAAGAAGACCAAGTAACTAGTCTTTTGTCAGAGATATTAGAAACTTTGGTAGTTATACATAGCTATGGCATAATTCATCGAAATATTACACCAGCAAATATTATTCGCCGGGAATCAGATAAAAAGTTAGTTTTGGTTAATTTGGGTACTTTTAATGAAGCAACCGATAATACTGTTGAAAATTCCGAGTATATGCCTATAGAGCAAATTAACGGCAACCTCAAATACAACAGTGATATATATGCTTTGGGTCTTGTTGCGATCGCAGCACTAAAAGGTTTACCTACAAAGGAAATATCTAATTTGCGAAGTCACAAAAATAAGCTGACAGGTGAAATACTTTGGCGCGATAAAAATCTCAAAGTTAACAGAAAATTAGCAAAAATTATTAATAAAATGGTGCGTTTTGACTATCGTAAACGCTACCAGTATGCAACCGAAGTTTTAGACGACCTGAAAAAGTTAATAAATGTTGATGACGAGCGACAAAAACAGCATCAGAAAAAATTATTACTAGTTCTAGCAGGGATAGCTGGCTGTATTACCCTTAGTGTTGTAGCGTGGCAATTGAGATCGCCAAAACTTGTAAGTGATGCTCAAAAGACATTATACCAAGAGGGCGTAAATAAATATGAGTTAGGAAACTATGAAGAAGCAGTTGAAGATTTCAATCAAGCTATTAAATTAGATCCGCAAAACGCTTTAGCTTATAATAGGCGAGGTGATGCTTATTATCGATTAGGAGACTACGAGCAAGCACAAGCAGATTCTAGCCAAGCCATTTTACTTAATCCTCAAGATGCTAATGCCTATTTTGACCGAGGATTTGCTTTTTCGGCATTAGGCAAATATAAAGAAGCGATCGCAGATTATACTCAAGCAATTAAGTTCAATTCTAAAGATGCTTATGCTTACTATGGACGAGGATTAGCTCGTGCTCAATCGAAGGATAATAAAGGTGCAATTGAAGATTTTAGCAAAGCGATCGCTCTTAAACCCCAGTATACCGAAGCCTACTTGCAACGAGGTATTCTCCACCGTCGCCTCAAACAAAGACTCGAAGCAATCCAAGATTTTGATAAAGTAATTAAGATTAATCCTAGCGATGCCAAAGCTTATTATCAAAGGGGTTTAACTCAATCTATTAATCAACAAAAAGATGAAGCAATTAAAGATTACACAGATGCAATCAACATCAATCCCAAATACATAGAAGCTTATCTGAATCGTGGTGATATTTACAGCGATCTGGGAAATCAAGTAGAAGCTACTGAAGATTACAACACTATTTTACAGATAGATCCTAAATTTATTGCAGCTTATATTCACAGAGGTATTCACCGCTTTTCTTTTGGAGATTATAAAGGCGCTATTCAAGATTATACTGAAGCACTAAAACTAGATACTAATAATATAGCAGCTTACAACAACCGTGGTAACGCTTATCTGGAACTGGGAAATAAAAAAGCTGCAAATCAAGATTATTCACGAGCGATCGCAATTAATCCTAACAACGCCTTAGCCTATTATAATCGGGGCGTGATTCGCACCAAGCAGAAAAATAAAACGGGTGCGATCGCAGATTTCAAAAAAGCTGCAAAACTATTCCAACGGCAAGGCGAACAAGATAGTTATCAAGATGCACGGCGGGAAATTGCAATTTTACAAAATAATTCAGCACCAGCGCCAACTAGTCGCCCAAAATCTGGGAAAATAGAAAAAAATTGAGCTACCACTCAATATAGTGTTGACTATCAACAGTCAAAACTCTTAGAGAGTGATTGTGCTATTTAAATGTGTTTTACTTTACAAATTTACGACTAGTACTTTATCAAACTAGTTTTGATGGTTTGTAGTAAGCACTTTATTGTTTAAAAAACAAGGACTAAAGTCCTGATTAATTACCATGAGTCACAGTATTTTATTACGACTCAATTAGGATTGCTATATGCTAATTCTCCTGACTTTTCATCCAGATAATCTGGAAATATTCAGCCATAGAGATGTCGATACAGTACTGAAACGAATTGATGGATCTCACAATATTTGGTTACGTTGCATTCACTTCCGCGATCGCACTGGAACAGCCAGGATTATCAAGCACTTTGGACTAAATCCATCTCGTGTTAACATGATTTTCAACCATTCTCCGGTAGGAATTGATGAAGATATAGAAGATTGTTTATTTGACAGCTATGAAATCCTAAGTTCTCAAATAAAAAATAATGAGTTTGAGGTGGTGCGTGGCAACATTGTAGTTGGAAATAATTTTATCATAACTTTTGAAATCACTGAATTAAAAATTTTAAGTATTTTAACTAATAATCTCCAAAAACGAACTTTAGATATTCAAAAATTAGGAATTGACTATCTTTTTTATCTCATATTTAAAGATATTTTAAATAATTACGAAACTGTATTTACCTATATTTCGAGAAAACTTGATGATTTAGAAGATGAAGTTTTAGACAATTCTGGTGATGAATCAACGTATCAAAAAATTGCCACAATGAGGCAATCTACTCGTTCTGGACGACGTAATTTTCAAAGCATCAAGTTACTTATGGCTATTATGGATAATGAAGATTTCCAATGGATCGGCCAGCCAGTGAAGGAACTATTCAATCAAGAATTGGTTCATCACGTTGATAAACTCTGGCAAGAATATCAAGCTATAAGAGCCTGGATGTCAGAATTAATGGAAATTCAACGCGATAATATTGCTAGTAAAACGGGCGAACGAATTAATCGCCTGACTATCTTATCGACCATCTTTTTGCCAATAACTTTTATATCTGGCTTCTATGGTATGAACTTCAAAAATATGCCGGAATTAGAACAGCCTTTGGCTTACCCTATGGTGATCTGTATGATGGCATTAATTGTGATTGGCAGTATTGCCTATGCTAAAAAACAACGTTGGTTGTAGTATTTATAAAGTTACTAATAAAAAAATTATAGATTTATTAAAAAAATCCTTTATCTGAGCCTGTCGGTGCAGAGAAAACTTTCATTAAGTAGACTGAATCAACCTTAAATCGGTAAACAAACGTGAACCTACCATTGATTATTCGTGCTGAAGAACACAACGAAAAAACTGCAATTGTGACAACAGACAGAGCATTTACCTATCGGGATTTGCTACACACTTCCAGTCAAATAGCAACAAGTCTTCTTCAAAATACAGAAGATTTACAAGAGCAGCGAGTTGCCTTTCTCATTCCGCCTGGGTTTGAATATGTAGCCACTCAATGGGGAATTTGGCGGGCTGGTGGCATAGCTGTACCTCTGTGTATTTCCCATCCACGCCCAGAATTGGAGTATGTAATTACTAATTCTGGAGCATCGATTATTATTGCTCATCCTAATTTTGAAGATATACTGCGTAGTTTACCGCCGCAGGCATCGCTTGCCCAAGAACACAATTTGCGATTTATTCTCACCTCAGAAACGCTCCCACATAATATTAGTCGCCTCCCAGAAGTAGATATCACTAGACGCGCTTTAATTCTCTACACTAGCGGTACAACAGGTAAACCCAAGGGTGTAGTTACGACTCACCAAAATATTCAAGCGCAAGTGACTAGCTTAACTACCGCTTGGGAATGGACATCTAGCGATCGCATTTTGCATATCCTGCCACTACATCATATTCATGGGATTATTAACGTACTCACTTGTGCTTTATGGGCTGGGGCGGAGTGCCATATATTGAGCAAATTTGATGCCGAAACCGTTTGGAGGCGAATTTGTGACGGTGACTTAACCTTATTTATGGCAGTACCAACAATTTATGTAAAGCTAATTGCGGCTTGGGAAACTGCCTCTAAGGAACGCCAAAAAATTATGTCAGCAGGCTGTGCTAAAATGCGCCTGATGGTTTCTGGCTCCGCAGCATTACCAGTTCAAGTTTTAGAAAAGTGGCAGACCATCAGCGGCCATTTTCTGCTAGAGCGCTATGGTATGACTGAAATTGGCATGGCGCTATCGAACCCTTTACACGGTGAACGATTATCTGGATATGTGGGGAAGCCTTTACCTCAAGTTGAAGTGAGATTAGTAGATGAGAACGGGGAGTTAGTTCCAGCCGGAACACCAGGAGAAATCCAAGTTAAAGGCCTTGGAGTGTTTATAGAATATTGGCAAAATCCCCAAGCAACCGCCAAAGCTTTCCAAGATGGCTGGTTCCGTACTGGAGACACCGCCGTAGTTGAGAATGGCAACTATCGCATTCTGGGACGGATGAGTGTGGATATCATCAAAACCGGAGGGTATAAAGTTTCCGCTTTAGAAATTGAAGAAGTACTGCGATCGCATCCAGATATTCAGGAATGTGCAGTGGTTGGGGTTACTGATTTAGAATGGGGCGAACGGGTGTGTGCCGCGTTGGTATTGCAAAGCTCACAACCTTTAACATTAAAAGCTTTCAGGAGTTGGGCAAAAGAGCGATTGGCTGTTTATAAAGTGCCAACCCAAATTTTGATAGTTGAAGAATTACCGCGCAATGCGATGGGGAAAGTTACTAAGCCGACGGTGGTTGAGCTATTTTGCTGATAGCGATCGTAAAATTATGAACATTTAGGATGACAAGTTATCCAAATCAAGTGGATCACTCTCAATATACTCCTTCCCTGTCATATCTTCCAGAGCTACTATCGAACCCTCTACAGATTGGAATCGCCCAGATTCAGGGATTAATTTCAACCACTGTTTGAGAAATTGATCCCATCCTATTCCCTCAAATTGATTCTGTTCCTCGTCTCGAATAAACCAAAATATTAGTCGAACTTCAGAGCTATTCCATGAAGGTTCTGCACGCACTCTAATTTCGCGTAAGGCACGAAGTGCTTCTCCTTCAGTGTTAGATTTATCATGCTTATCTCGCAGACGGTTTTGAAGCTTTTTAGCAAAGTCGTTGAAGTCGTCAGGGAAAGCAAATCGAGCACGTTTTCGTGTTAATGCTTGCCCAAATGCTCTAATCTCTTGATCGTTGCGACATCCTGGCTCACGCTCCCATTCTGCAACAACAGCCTTCTCTAATGTCATCCCACGATCGAGGTCAGCAACAAGATTAAATTTTGCAACTCCTGGAACATAAGCAAACTGAGGTCGCCTACTTCGCTGAATTTCAGACAAACGTTGCTCATTAACCTCCACCAGAGGTACCACCTCTATGAATGGACGATCAGCGCAAGAGCGTACAATATCGCATGTCTGTGTAACCACAACAAAACCCTTAACATCGGATTCCACAAGGTCAGTTTCTGATTCTGCAACATCATTAGAATCAGATGTCAAAGGGTATTGAGGATTAAAGCGATGGACAAACCAGTGTTCTCCAAGCACACAATCACCCTGACACCACTTCTGAAGAGTGGTGTCTATTTTCTGAATCCAAATATCACGCTCATTGACCACTACGATTTTTTCGACTCCTTACTGCTTTAGCAGGTCTGGATTGTCTAACTTCAAGATGGATTGGATCTTGGAGAGCGTCAACCAGTTCTGCTGGATTCTGTGGCCTACGTGCTGCGCGTGCATCTTCAGACAAAGGACTTAACTGTGGTCTTTGAGGTGCATTACCCGAACCAATAATCTGCTTGAATTCTTCGTATTTACCTACAATCATTAAGTCAAAAAGGGGTGTACCATTACTGCCAGGTTTCAGTAAAAGACTGCGATTGAGACTTGCACTTCCTCGATCAATGTATTGGATAGCACCTAAGACTCGATGAAGATGCTCCTCGTTAAAGCGGGATAACGGTTGCCCACTTGCCCAAAAATGAAGGCTTCTGCGTGAGACATTGAAGAGTTTAGCAAGTTGATCCCAGGTTAATCCACTCAATCTTCTCAGTTCGCTAAGAGCCTTCTGTGTTGATTCTGGAGAACTAGTTGATGGTAGAGTTAGCCCACTCGTTGTCATCTCTAAAGGGGCCAAAATATTCCTATTAGTTGCTATAGAATTAGCAGTGCTATTAGGAGCCATTAAAATTATAGGGGGAAAGCGATTAGGGGTAGATTTCTGCATAGCTCCAAGCGCAGAAGTTTCAGGTAATAGATCAAATGTTCTGTCTAGCAAATTACTCATAATTCACCTCCAAAGCGCCGCAAAAACTCATCAGTCACAGCCCATCGAAAGAATGTATAAATTCTTTCAGAAAATTGTTTTGCTTCATTCATCAAAGCTTCAACACTGAAATCTCGTTTCTTTGAAAGAGACATATCTAGATCCAGTATCCAGCTAGACTCAGCAAAAGGTTCAATTGCCGCAGGATCAAAAGTTGTATCAGCGGGAACGAGTCCCCACCTCGCAATAATTTGTTCCCCTCCATCGGGGATGATGAATAAAGATTGATTAATATTTTGATGAATATATTCTCTGAATCCAGCAGTTGCAATGCCAGCTATCTCAGGTTTTACCAGTAATGATAAATCATCTATATTTTGTCCAATAAGTCTGTCGATGTATCGCATACCGAATCGCTCAATAATGTCAATATTAGGATGAAAACTTTCTTTAAGAGCGATAAGTAAGCTTTCTAGACGTTCCATAAAATCACTGCGACTTGAGTAAACAGTTGTCTCAAGTGCCAAAAAATTGGGTGCTAATGAGACTCGCCAAGTTTCTGTTTTGTCCACAAATCGCCAAGTTATTTGAGGCACAGTTGGTACAACACCTTGAGGGCTAAAAACGAAGCCCTGAGTTTGCTCAGGCTGTAGATAAGGGTAATTTTCCCTAATCGCTTCTTGGAATAAACGAACAAATTCCTTATCTTCCATCGAAAGAATTGAAGGAAAGAGTACCTGCGCGATAACTCGAATCAGCGGGGCATTTTGTAACGGCACTTCCTTGGGTGGCTGTGCAATGAATGGATTGGTATTGACCACTTTCTACATCCTTTGCGAGGCTTCTAGAGAGATTGTGCATTATCGATCTTTACATCTATCGTAATGCCATAGTGTGAAGTGTAGTGTGAAGTTTAAGAAAGATTTTACTGTAAGATATTGCATAGCAGGAAAAAATTAGAGGAAGCCTAATATCTATATTGCTTCTCTAGTCGTAGTTATGTTTGTAAGCCGCATTATATCGAAGGTCTTGAGTAGTCGAAAAGCGTTGGTGCAGGCCGCCGCAGGCATTGCCCCTATCTAATTTCTTACCCCTTCGGTATTTTTGGTGGACACCAAAAGAGGTTTTTGCTGGACACACCAAGAGATTCTAAAATTCCTCGCATCACTTCTGTGCAGTACATCCAGTGTCCTAAATCGTCATACATGCGATCGGGATTAAACTCGACATTGTAATGCAGCACATTGGGAAGGTCTAAAAACTCATCATTGCTTTGGGGAGAAAGAAGCAAGAGATGAAATGGCTTCCCCTGACATTGTTTTTCCAGCTTGTTCACCAAATCTAACACACCACCGCGATCGCTAATTCCTGTGCGAACAAAAAGCACTTTGTCGCAGTGCCGCAGTGTATACCAAAACCTTTCAGCGCGTGCCGTGTAACGAACCCGCATCCGTTTATAGACGGGAGACATATCTTGAACAGCGTTGTCTGTCTCCTCAACTTCATGGGCAAAGGATAAACCCGACCATTTACCGTGGTAAATCCTGCCTGCATCAGGGCTGTAGTGCAGAAAAGCAGGGTTCCACATCTCATCAAAACCGGTTTCGATCGCATCTGCAACATCTGCAATATTAGTGGTGCGCGTTAGATCGAAGGGAAAGGCGGGGCCATCGTACTCCATCTTATACAACATCATACGGACGGCACAGCGATCGCCAAGGGGAAGAATTGCCACACGGCTGATATCTGATAAGTCACATTTGTATTGGAAAAATACCGCAGACTTAGGTGGTGCTTTCACCCGGCTTTCTAGCCCATCCTTACCAATCATCATCGTGCGAAAGGGGGCATCGGGATAAAGCGGATCTTCATAAACACCTGATGGCATGGCTTTAAGGGCATTGCAAACTTCCGTCCACATCGGCTGGATGTTGTACTCGTTATCTGATTCGTTGATTACCCAGAGGTGGCGTTCATCCGCTTGCAAAATCCCCAAATGCCCGTCATAGAATAAAACGTTGTTCGGCGAAAAAAGATTGAAGGCGGGACTATATTCTAAATCAGTATTTGGGGGGATGTTTATTGTAGTTGCGATCGCGCCATCCTCTACAACGAAGAAGGGGAGCGTTCCTGGTTGGGTATCCTTGGCAATGTAAATACCTGATATCAATCCAGCCTTACTTTGCAGTGCAGTTTGTAGTTCTTGCCAATAGGGAGCGATCGTGTAGCTGTATTGCGATCGATTAATAATCCGTAAACGCTTCTCTTCGATACAGACAGAAACATTAAAGCCCACATTATCAAAGTAAATGGGAAATTCATTCGGCTTGCGGAAGCGTTGTTTTTCTTTTGCTAATTCGTCTTTGTCAATATCGAATAGTTGCTGGTCGATCTGCTGATACATGAGGCTATGACCGACTGTGTTCGGGTGAGCCGGATCGAAGGATGTCCCCGCTTTCCATTTTCCTTGTCCATCATCTACAGCAGCCAACCAATCCAGTACAGGTACGCCCCAATTTAGCATCCGGTTGTGTGTGTCTTGAATCAGCCAGTAATGTTCCAGAGAATAATCACCGTTGGGATAGACTCCGCCCAGAATCGGGATTGCCCCGATGTCTCGCGTCATTTTCACAAGTTGCTGCAAGCCACTTTCAAACCGTCGCTGTACTGCTCGTCGTTCGTGAGGGGAACAGTAAGCTAACCCTTCGTTACCCAGAGATAGGGCAATGATGACGATATCCGGTTTTTCTGGGGTGACAAACCAAGGGAATCGAGCGATCGTTCTGCTGACATTCGCTCCCACCTCTGACACATTCACCAGTTTATGCCCATATTTTTGCTGTAAAGCTTGTGCCAACTGCCAAACCCAACCTTTCAAAAACCAGGCTTTATGACCTAATGCAACCGAACTACCAATGACTACGATTTTTAAACCTTCAGGCTCTCGATCCAGGGGGACTTTAACAGCAAGCTTCTCAATATATCCGAACGGATAAGGTTGTAAATAACCGAATGCGCCATCATCCACAATAATTGTGCTGGCACAATTTTTAGAATCGATTGGAATCCAGCGGTTTGTATCTAGTAAGCTCTCCCATTGGGCGTTGCCGTTGACATCGAATAGCACATACTTGTATTCAACTCTCTGTTGACCGCCTGACTCTTGAATGTCAATTTCATCTGTCCACCATAAAGGATAGCGATCGCCACTTGTACGCAGATGAACACATTTACTAATATCCCACAATCCCAACTCTGGAGTAGAACCCACCAGACCAATGGATTCGCCCGTTTGAGTGTATGCATTGATCTCGAATCGATACATAGAGTTTATCCTGATTTAGTGAGGACAATACCAAACGGCCAGCTGAATCCTTAAACCTGCTTTGAGAATATCACATAGAACTCTTAAGATTCCGGTATTAATCTTTTTAAGTATACTGAAGCTCTGATTTATATCACTCAAAGCTATAGCAGGCAAGCTTTTCAAAAATAAAATCGGCTCTTTATAGAAGAATCTTATACTGATTAAATATAATTTATTGTATTAAAAGTCATAACACAATTAAGAACAAATCAAAAAAAGGATAAGATTAAGTTAAATTGGTTCTATCGCTCTCTTTTATATAGTTAGAGCCAGAAAAGCATTTTTACGTAAGTGTTACAAATAGTTTCAATTGAAATTAATACTTGCCGAATAATTTTTAGCAATAATAAGTTAAGCGAGTTGAGATTTAGCTAAGTATGGATAACTTACCTCAAAACGATTCTAGCTCCCCTGCTGGGGGTGGTTTACCTGTGATTCAGTATTGGGTAGAAAAAACTCTCTCATCACAAGGGTTAAAATTATGGCAAACTCTCAATCATAAAAGTGCATGTTTATCCTGCGCTTGGGGCACGGGTGGACAAAAAGGAGGCTTTGTTAATGAAACGGGAGAATATTTACAACGCTGTGCTAAAAGTGTAGAGGCGATCGCTGCGGAATTGCAACCAGGAATTAAGCGAGATTTTTTCCGAGAAAAAAGCATTAGTGAATTACAAAAACTGACTTCTCAAGAATGCGATTCCTTGGGTAGATTAAGTTATCCTCTGATTCTCAGATCGGGTTCATCCCATTATCAACGTATAAGCTGGGAAGAAGTTTACCAGATCGCTACACAAGCCTTTAATTTCCCACCAGCACGAATTGCTAGTTATAGTTCTGGACGCTCATCTAATGAAGCTGCCTATTTACTACAATTATTAATGCGATCGCTAGGTAGTAATAATCTAGCAGACTGTTCAGATTTGTGTCACGCACCCTCAACAGTGGGATTAAAAAAAGTTTTCGGCTCAGGTACATCGATGGTGAGTTTAGAAAACCTAAAACATAGTGATTGTATAGTTCTAATTGGTTCTAACGCCCCTGCAAATCATCCACGACTGATGAACGAATTGATCGAATTGCGGGAAAGAGGCGGGAAAGTAATTATTATTAATCCCCAAATTGAAATTGGTTTAGTTAAATTTGCGTCTCCTGCATTTCCGATCAAATCTTTACTCACAGGAGGTTCTGATATATCTTCTTTATATTTACAACCAATTCCTGGTAGTGATGCTGCATTATTTGTCGGTTTACAAAAATCTTTGATTGAACAGAATTTAATTAAAATAGAATATCTGAAATCCTATACACAAAATTGGCAAACAATTGTAAATTACGCTAATAATATCTCGTGGGATAACATCACTAGCACCTGTGGCTTATCCCAAGAAGAAATCACAGCAACAGCTTATATAATTGGTAAATCAACGCGTGTAGTTTTTGCCTGGGCAATGGGTATAACTCAACACTCTAACGGCGTGGATAATATTTTTAGTATTGCTAATACAGCCTTAATTACAGGTAACGCTGGTAAAATTGGTGCTGGGACAATGCCCATTCGAGGACATTCCAATGTGCAAGGCTTTGGTTCAATGGGTGTTACTGTAAACTTGCGAGAAGAAATCAAACAAGCACTATCTCAATTATTAGGAAAAACTCTAAATGAAACTCCTGGCTATCATACCCGTGACTTGATCGCAGCAGCAGAATTAGGAAAGATAGATACACTGTTTTGTTTAGGAGGAAATTTGTATGCAGCTAATCCAGACTTACAGCAAGTAAAACAGGCATTATCGCAAATAGAAACCATATTTTATGTAGCTACAAAACCCAACTTAGGACATTTCCACGGATTAGCGAAACAGCAAACTTTAATATTACCTGTATTCAATCGATTTGAAAATCCTCATAAAACAACAACTGAATCGGGTAATAATTTTGTGCGGTTAAATGATGAAGGTAAAAGTCATTTAAAAGCGCCTAATGCCGATCTAATTTCGGAAATAGAATTAATCACAGAAATTGCTCATCATTTACATAGTGAAACACCGATAAATTGGCGTAAGCTGCAAGATACAGCTTATGTTAGAGAATTAATTGCTAAAACTATTCCTGGCTATAAGAAGATTGGCACAATTGACCAAACTAAGCAGGAGTTTATCATTGAAGGGCGGATTTTGGATGAACCGAAATTTCCCACACCTGATGGTAAAGCACAAATGTTTGTCACACCTTTACCGCAATTATCAGTACCAACTAAAGCAGCGTTTGGTGTGGCAGAAAATCAGCCAGGAATTGTGGTAATTTTAGGAACAGGGCGCAGCTATGGTCAACATAATACTGTAGTTTATCGCAGTGAAGATAAATATCGAGGTATGCCTCATCGTCACTGTATTTTAATGAATTCTCTAGATGTCAAAAAAGCGGAATTTCAGGAGCATCAGCGAGTAATAGTGAAAGGAGATCGAGAAGAATTAGACAATATTGAAATTATTTGTGGGGCGATTCTTGAAGGTGTAGCTTTTATGTTTTATCCTGAAGCTAATATTCTATTTAAAGCAAAAATTGATCCGCAAAGTGGCACACCTGCTTATAAAAGAGTTCCAGTTTGTATTATAGGTTCTCGACTTCTTTAAGAACAGGCGAATCCAGGCTTTGAGTTTTTGTTGTTTGTAGACATCAGTTAAATTATTGAGAGTAAATTGTAATAAATAAACTTATTACCCGTTGTTTCAGAAGACTTTAAATGCTTATTCCACAATCAGTTTTGTTACTACTCAGCTAGGATGTGCCTGAATACAAGCATCAGAAAAACATAAATAAATATTAATATCTTAATAGTTATATATAAGTTAAGAGTTAAATAATCTTAGGAGAAATAAAAATACCTGGGATTTGCATCGGCAGTTGTATTTGCTGCTAGATAGTAGTGATGCAGATCCTTTCTCAACCTAGAATAACAATTTTTTAGCTGGTACTGGCAGGCATCCTGAGTCGGTGACTGCCGATAAACCTTGCGTTTGAACATGAAGGGAGCAACAATGAGTAGTAATCTAGCCATCAAACTGCGCTCTGGAACTCAACAAGCCCACACATCAGCGGAAAATGTGGCATTCATGAAATGTTTTTTGCAAGGAGTTGTGGATAGAGACTGCTTCGCTAAATTCTTAAGCAACTTGTATTACGTCTACAGCGAACTAGAAGCGGCATTAGAGAGCCATAGAGAACATCCTGTGATTAGTGCGGTTTACTTTCCTGAACTTAATCGCCAATCCTCACTCGAAAAAGACATGGTGTTCTATTATGGGGATAACTGGAGAGAGCAAGTTACAGCCTCACCTGCTGCCCAGAGCTACATTGACCGCATTCGGGAAATTTCTGCTAGTGAACCAGCCTTATTGCTAGGTCATGCCTACACTCGCTACATGGGCGATCTTTCTGGGGGTCAAATGCTACAAAAAGTTGCTCAGTCAGCCCTAAAGCTTTCTGGGTATGAAGGCACATCCTTTTACAACTTTGAGCAAATTCCTGACAAAAAGGCATTTAAGGATAAGTATCGTCAGGCATTAAATGCATTACCCGTTGATGATATAACAGCAGAACGGATTGTTGCAGAAGCTAATAATGCCTTTGGGTTCAATTTAAAGATGGCTCAAGAGTTAGAGGGAAGTTTAATTAAAGCACTCGGTCAAGTTCTCTTTAATAGCCTCACTCGTTCTCAAAATTCAGGTAGCACTGAAATAGCTGCGGCTAATTAATTTTGTCATTTGTCATTTGTCATTTGTCATTTGTCATTTGTCATTTGTCATTTGT